>NZ_JBJJMO010000029.1:0-49769 GCF_046231935.1 Pseudomonas sp. KCJK9111
AAGCCACCCTGGGTGTTGCGACGGATGACCGTAGGGTGTGTAAACAAGTTGCTGTTGCGACTGGCAGTGGTCAGCCCGATGGAGAACTGTTCGCTGCTGATCAACTCTTAACAATGAACATTTATACATGCCTTTCTCGCGAAATTGCAGCGCCAACAGCTGAGCTCCATACTGAACAACTACCTGGCTTGACTCACCTCCCAGTTCATTGGCGATACGGCCCTGGCAATAGTGATAAGTCCTGCGATTAACCTTCTGACTT
Organism: Pseudomonas sp. KCJK9111; assembly: GCF_046231935.1. Classification (NCBI taxonomy): domain Bacteria; kingdom Pseudomonadati; phylum Pseudomonadota; class Gammaproteobacteria; order Pseudomonadales; family Pseudomonadaceae; genus Pseudomonas; species Pseudomonas sp. KCJK9111. The sequence goes on from NZ_JBJJMO010000029.1 coordinate 263, forward strand.
AAATTATTCTGCACTTCGGCGATCCTCCTCGATACTCGTCTTGCTCTACAAATGATCGCACGGAGCTTCAGGGGCTGGCATTGATCCCTTGAGCTCCGAAGGCAAAAAACCCACCGAAGTCATCGGTAGTGCTGTTGGGCCAGATCTTCAGTTGGTCCACCGCGGCCTTGCCGCTCGCGGCGAGCATGCTCGTCGCATCAGCAGACGGTACCGCCCTCCCATGGAAGCGCTCCCTTATCATCCATGGCCTATTTATCCATTAGCAACACATTACCTCTACTGGCAAAAATGATAGGGGTCGCGCTGAGGCGGCCGGCATTGATGGCAGGGTGTGCACTACAGGGTTTTTGAGATGGGGCGGATCTCGAGCGCCGCCCGCGCGGCGCTTCGGGACAAGCCCGCACGCACATTTTTAGCGGTCGACTACTTCGTGCTGCTGGCGATAAACGCATTACGCCGGTCGGTTATCTGCTCAGGGAAAATGCCTTGGCGCCGGCAATACTCATCAATCTCCAGCTCCGAAAGCGCTGCAATTTCCATGATGACCGCCATCTTGGCTTCGGCTGACTAACTCTCAGCGGATTGGTTGGTATCGGACAATTGCGTTCCTCTGGCCGCAGCTTGCTTGCGCCAATAATGAAGCTACATATCACTGCAGCCTTCGCGCCGGGCGACCTCCGCCGCCGATAGGCTCAGAGGCGGGAGCATCATTTTAGCAGTGCGGCTTTACGTTCTTCGGATTAGAAAGGCATGACCACACTCTTGCCGCCCCCGGAATGCTTTTCTAAAAAGCGGGGGACACGATAACTATCCTGACATGGAGGGTCTTGTCAAAAAGTAAGCAAAAACCGCCTGCTCCTATCATCCGGCCCCTACGCTACGCCCCGGGGTTCCCTCGCTCCGGGCTTGCTCCCGGGAGGACCGCGCTGCAGGCCCCATCCTGGTGCCCAGCGCTCGGTCTCCTGAAGTCGCGACCTGTGGCGCCTGGACTACCGCGCTTAGAAGCAACAGCAGCGGCAGCGGCAGCGATAAAAGCCACTTTGGCTACTTGATCAATGCCTCCGATTCTAGCTGCGGCAAACGCCGCCCGTCCGGCAACATGATCTCAACCGTCGTCTCGGTAACCCGCCGCTCAGGCTGCACCGCCTGTTGCTGCGCTTTGCGCGCTTCAACCCTGCGCTCGATCATGCTGGGATACCGAGACGCCAACATCATAAGCGCAGCAACAAACAGGAACACCAAAAGTATCGCACCTGCATCACCCTGAGCGCGACGCGTCTTCATCCTTGAACCACCGTGCAAATCACTGCAAAACGCCCCCATCAACGATCCTTGAATTGCGCCTCACGCTTGGCGATGAACGCGGCCATGCCTTCTTTCTGATCTTCGGTAGAGAACGCCGCATGAAACACCCGCCGCTCGAACCGCACACCTTCGCTGAGGGTGACTTCGAAGGCGCGGTTAACGCTCTCCTTGACCATCATGCTGACCGGAATGGACTTGGCAGCGATGGTGGCGGCCACTTTCAGCGCCTCCTGCAACAGCTCGTCCTGCGGCACGACACGCGCCACCAGCCCTGAGCGCTCCGCTTCCTCAGCACCCATCAGGCGACCGGTCAGGCACAACTCCATGGCTTTGGCCTTGCCCACCGCACGGGTCAAGCGCTGCGTGCCTCCCATGCCCGGCAACACCCCAAGGTTGATTTCAGGCTGACCGAACTTGGCATTATCGCCAGCTAAAATGAAGTCGCACATCATCGCCAGCTCACAACCACCGCCCAGCGCAAACCCCGACACGGCGGCAATGATCGGCTTGCGCCGGTTGGCGATGCGGTCGGCATCGCTGAACAGGTCGTCCACGTAGATTTGCGGGTACTTGAGCTCAGCCATTTCTTTGATGTCAGCGCCAGCGGCAAACGCCTTCGCCGAACCTGTGAGCACCACGCAGCCAATGCCAGGGTCGCGCTCAAGCTGATCCAAGGCCTGGTTCAGTTCGCTGACAATCTGCGCGTTCAAGGCGTTGAGCGCCTGCGGGCGATTGAGCGTGATCAGGCCAACCTTGCCATGAATGTCCAACAGGATGGTTTCAAATGCCATGTGGTCTGCTCCTTCAAAGATTGCGCGCAATGACCATGCGCTGAATATCGCTGGTGCCTTCGTAAATTTGGCAAACCCGCACGTCGCGATAGATGCGCTCCAGCGGGAAGTCGCTCAGATAGCCATAACCGCCCAGGGTCTGCAAGGCGTGTGAGCACACCTTCTCTGCCATTTCCGAGGCAAAGAGCTTGGCCATGGACGCTTCCACCAACGCAGGTTGCCCCGCATCACGCAAGGCGGCAGCGTGCAACACCATCTGCCGAGCGACGGCGACCTGGGTTGCCATGTCCGCCAACCGGAAAGCCACGGCCTGATGCTCGATCAGCGGCTTGCCGAAACTCTGTCGCTCCTTGGCATAGTCACGGGCCACTTCGAAGGCGGCGCGCGCCATGCCTACCGACTGGGCCGCGATGCCGATGCGCCCGCCTTCAAGGTTGGCCAAGGCAATCTTGTAGCCCTCACCCTCCTCACCCAGTCGGTTGGCCACAGGCACGCGCACGTTGTCGAACACGATCTGACAGGTATCGGAAGCATGCTGGCCGAGCTTGTCCTCGACACGGGCCACCTGATAACCCGGTGCGTCGGTCGGCACGATAAACGCGCTGATGCCGCGCTTGCCGGCCTGCGGATCCGTCACGGCGAACACGATCACCACCCCGGCATTCTGGCCGGAGGTGATGAACTGCTTGCTGCCATTGAGCACGTAGTGCTCGCCCTCACGGCGCGCACGGGTTTTCAGGCTGCTGGCATCGGAGCCTGCCTGTGGCTCGGTCAGGGCGAATGCCCCGAGCATGACGCCGGTTGCCAGGGGCGTTAGAAACGCGCGCTTTTGTTGTTCAGAGCCAAACCGCAGAATAGGCACACACCCCACCGAGTTGTGCACGCTCATGATGGTCGAGCAGGCACCATCGCCGGCCGCGATCTCCTCCAGGGCCATGGCGTAGGCCACATAACCGGTGTCGCTTCCGCCCCACTGTTCAGGCACCAGCATGCCGAACAGGCCGAGCGCTGCCATTTCCTCGATGGCTTCGCGGGGAAACCGATGCTCCTTGTCCCACTGTTCGGCAAAAGGGCGCAGCCGCTCCTGGGCAAAGCTGCGCACGGCATCGGCGATCTGTTGTTGTTCTTCGTTGACCAGCATGGTTTACCTCACTCCAGGCATTCGACAGCCACGGCCGTGGCTTCACCACCGCCAATGCAGATGGCCGCCACCCCACGACGCAGGTTGTTCTGGCGCAGGGCGTGCAGCAGCGTGACCAGGATGCGCGCCCCTGAAGCGCCGATTGGGTGGCCCAGTGCGCAGGCGCCGCCATGGATGTTGACCTTGCCGTGGGGCAGGTCCAGATGTTTCATGGCTGCCAGGGTCACCACGGCGAACGCTTCATTGATTTCGAACAGGTCGACATCGGCAAGCGCCCAACCCGTGCGTTTGATCAGCTTGTCGATTGCACCGATAGGCGCGGTCGGGAACAGGGCCGGTGCATCGGCGAAGGCCGCATGGCCGTGGATAACGGCCATCGGTTTCAAACCTCGCTTGTGCGCCTCGGAGCGACGCATCAGCACGAGTGCCGCCGCGCCATCTGAGATGGAGCTGGCGTTGGCAGCCGTTACCGTACCGCCGTCTCGAAACGCCGGGCGCAATTGCGCGATCTTGTCCAGGCGCGCCTTGGGCGGCTGCTCGTCGTCCTTGACCAGACGGCGTTGCTTGCTTTCAGTCACCTCCACCGGGACGATTTCATCCGCAAAGCGACCATTGAGAATGGCCTGCTGGGCACGGGTAAGCGATGCGATGGCAAAATCGTCCTGGTCTTTACGACTGAAACCATTGGCCTGGGCACAGTCTTCGGCAAACGTGCCCATCAAGCGACCCTTGTCATAGGCGTCCTCAAGACCATCCATGAACATGTGGTCGATCACCTTGCCATGGCCCATGCGGTAACCGCCGCGGGCCTTGTCCAGCAGGTAAGGGGCGTTGCTCATGCTCTCCATGCCGCCGGCGACCACCACGTCGGCGCTGCCTGCCACCAGCAGGTCATGGGCAAGAATGGCAGCCTGCATGCCGGACCCACACATCTTGTTAAGCGTCGTACAGGTGGTGTGCTTACCCAGGCCAGCGCCCAGTGCAGCCTGACGCGCCGGCGCCTGGCCAAGGCCTGCTGGCAACACGCAACCGAACAGCACCTGATCGACGCTGTGCACCTGCACACCAGCGCGCTCAATCGCGGCGCCAATGGCCGCACTGCCCAACTGCACGGCAGAGAGGCTGCTAAGCTCGCCTTGCAACCCCCCCATCGGGGTGCGTACTGCGCTGACGATGACGATGGGATCTTCGCGGGTGTTCATGGGGGTTATCCTCACTTGGCTGCCATGCGCAAGGCACCGTCCAGACGGATGACCTCACCATTGAGCATGCTGTTCTCGATGATGTGGCGCGCCAGCGCCGCATACTCCTCTGGACGCCCAAGGCGCGGAGGAAAAGGCACGCCCGCTGCGAGCGAGTCACGAACCTCGGGCGTCATACCGGCCATCATCGGGGTTTCGAAAATGCCCGGCGCAATGGTCATTACGCGAATACCGTAGCGCGCCAGCTCGCGCGCGGCGGGCAACGTCAGGCTGGCAACGGCCCCTTTGGACGCTGCATAGGCACATTGCCCGATCTGGCCGTCGTAGGCCGCGACGGAAGCCGTGTTGATGATCACGCCCCGTTCGCCTCCGTCGTCCACCTCTCCCTCGGCCATGGCCTCGGCACATAACCTCAACAGGTTGAAGCTGCCTAACAGGTTGACATTGATGACACGGGCAAAACTGGCCAGGCCGTGCGGGCCTTGTTTTCCCAATACCTTTTCAGCGCCCACGATGCCTGCGCAGTTCACCAGACCGTGCAGGCTACCGAACGCTGCAAGTGCTGCCGATACGGCCGCCTTTGCAGCTGCTTCGTCACTGATGTCGGCCACGCTGAAACGCGCGCGCTCGCCCAGCTCGCGGGCTTTGGCTTGCACAGCGTCGCCGTTGAGGTCCACAAGCATGACCGACGCGCCTGCCTCGATCAGCATGTGCGCGGTGGCGGCGCCTAGACCGGAGGCAGCGCCGCTGACGATGAAGTGTTTGTTGGCTATTTGCATGGTCGGTTTCCTTTCAAGCGCTGGCCGTGGTGGCGAGCTGCGCGTGTTGTCGAGCTATTTCCTGATTGCGCAGGATGAAGCGCTGCAGCTTGCCGCTGGGGGTCTTCGGCAACTCGCTGACGAACTCGACTTCTCTGGGGTAGGCATGGGCGTATAGCCGCTGGCGAACGTGCTGGCGCAGTTGCTCCTCAAGTTCGGCGCCGGCGCCGTAACCCTTGGCCAGTACCACGAATGCCTTGATCACCTCGGTGCGCTCAGGATCAGGCTTGCCGATCACTGCAGCTTCAATAACGGCTGGGTGCTCGATCAATGCGCTTTCCACATCGAAAGGCCCAACCCGATACCCGGACGTGGTAATCACATCATCGCTGCGCCCGACGAAGCTGATGCTGCCATCGGGGTTCAGTTCGACGGTATCGCCGCTCAGGTAGTACTTGCCGACAAAGGCCTTGGTCGGCAACCCGTGGTAACCGGCGAACCAGCATAAGGGCGATTGTTCGCGATCCACCGCCAGGATACCCGGCTGACCGGCGGGTAGTTCGCGTCCCTGCTCATCGAGCACCACAATCCGATGCCCCGGTATGGCAAAACCTGCAGAACCTACGTGCACCGGGTGGGCCAGGCCGTGATGGTTACACAGCACCATGCCCAGCTCCGTCTGCCCGTAGTGATCATGAATGGTTACCCCGGCATGCTCGGCGAACCAGCGGATCACTTCCGGGTTCAAGGGCTCCCCTGCACTGCTCACCACGCGCAGGCGTCCTTTGACTGGGGTACTGAACTGCTCACCGGCTGCAATGAGCATGCGAAAGGCCGTTGGCGAGCCGGCCAGGTTGTTGATGCCCAGCTGGGTAATGACCTGCGTGCAGCTGTCGACACTGAAGGGGCCATTGTAGAAGGTGGTCGCGTGGCCCAATGAAAGCGGCCCGGTGACTGCGTAATACAAGCCATACGCCCACCCCGGATCAGCCAGGTTCCAGAACCTGTCCTCGGGGCGCAGATCGATGGCATCACGCATGTAGCCTTGGAACGCTACGATGGCCCGTAGCGGTACTTCAAGGGGTTTTGCAGGCCCGGTGGTTCCAGATGTGAACATCAACAGGAAGGGATCGTCACCTGTGAGCATGACCGGCTCGCAATCAGGCGAGGCGCTTTCAAGACACCGCTGGAAGTCCGGCTCGCCGTCGCGGGCATCGACTGTAATCGTGAGCGGGCAAGCTTTGACATCATCGAGCTTTGTCCGATTACTGCGGTCAGTGACCACAACACGGGCCTGCGACTGGTGCAGTCGGTGCTCGATCGCAGCAGGCCCGAAGGCGGTGAACAACGGCTGATAAACGGCACCCAGGCGCCAGGTGGCGAGAATGGTGATCAGCAGTTGCGGGGTGCGAGGCAACAGCCCCGCTACACGGTCGCCCACACTGACACCATGGGCACGCAGGACGCTGGCAAAGCGGGAGGCCAGCGCTTGCAGCCTATCGAAATTCAGCTGCTCGTAGTTGCCTTCACTGTCCAGCCAGTGCAGGGCCACCTTGTCGACGCCCGTGTGGCGATCACAACACTCGACACAGGCGTTAAGGGCCTGCAGCTCGCCCTGCAAGGCCGCCTGCGCGGCACCAAGGTAATGGAACGAGCGAGCGGCCTCGGCGTAGTCACGCATCGTCAGACTCCTGCTTTTTTATTGTTGGAGTGCACGGTTAAGTCCGGACGATGTTCGCGCCGCTAAGGCGTAACCACAATGGCCAAACCATTCATTGTGGATGATCGGTTTGGCCACAACGGCGGTTAGCCCAATCCCCGTTCGCGCCCCAACAGGAATTGCCGGGTCAATTCGAATACCAGCGACTGGTCCTGGGCGGCTTGTTCGGTGTCCAGGCTGTCGAGTTGAAGCTGATAATCCGAGGCATCCAACGTTGACTGCCGCGATGCCAAAGCGGATCGACGTTCGGCAAACTGGGTCTGCAGCGCTTCAAACACCTCCGGGTGCCGCCCATGGATGTACCTAGTCCAGAACACTCGCTGCGACAGGCTGGAAGATAGAGCGTCAGGCGTCATCGCCGCGTTTACCTCAAGGTAGGCATCCTCCAGTTGCCTGGCTGTCAGCTCGGCTGCGTCGCCATAAAGCATGCTCTTAGGCTGACACGGCAGGTTCAAACGCGCCCGCAGTTGTACGCGGTAAGCCAGGCTGAGCGCTGCCTGATCCACGCTTTCCCGCGCCGCAAGGCGTTGCAAGATATCCCGCCTGGCAATCTGCTCGAGCCGATCCAGGCGAAACAACTGTTGCCCTATACCCAACAGCTCATTGCCGCGCCCCGGCGAGACGTTACGCTCGGTGGTATCGATCAGCACCCTCAACTGAATCTCACTGAATCGATCGGCAACCGTGTTCACACAGGTCAGCGGCAGACGGGCCAAGCTATTGATGCTCTGGCGCAGCTGCAGGTTGTGATCGGCTGCTTGGAGTAAACCCCATACTCGCTCCGCCAGCTGATACGACGCAGTGCTGTAGTCGCCAGTATCTGCCAGAAGACCCAATAACCGCACCAGGCCGTGGCTGTCTGCATCTGTGGTCACACGTTGCCAAAGGGCCTGGCGGGTCTCGCGCAACCGTGGATCGCCTGCATCGAGCCAGAGATCGCAGGTTGCCTGGGGGTCAATCACACGCCGAAGTTCAGGAGGGTGGAAATGTTCGGCGATCGTATCCAGAGCAAACAAATGCTGCATTTGGACAATGCTCAGCCGATTTCGCTCCACCATGAAGCCTAGTCGACGGGCATGGGGCAGTCGCAGCATTTGCGCTGGAACAATACGCAAGACATTGTCACGCAGATCGACGCGCTCAATCATGTCGCATCGCTCAAGCCCCGCAGGCCACATGCTCAGCCTACAGTGACGCAAGTTGAGTTCGACAAGGCGCGTTAACGTGTCATGGGGCAGATCAAAAGCGCCCAGCGGGTTGTAACTGAGGTCCAGGTGCGTCAATTCCGGCAGGTGGGTCAGCGCGTTCAAGGCTTGATCGTTCAGCCGAATGTTGTTGCGTGCCAGACGCAGCGTTCTCAACTCAGCCAGATGGGAAATTTCAGCAGGCACGCCCAGCAGGGCGTTGTCGCTCAGATTCAACGCTCTCAGGCGGGTGAAACATGAAAGGAATCCAGTGGGCATGTGCGTGATCGGCACATCACGGATGACCAGCGCCCTTGTGAGCTCAAATTCGATACGGGCAGGCAACTCGGGCAGGCTGCTGACATTCACATTGACGATACTCAGCCGCTGACCTGCTGCCCCATCACCCAGCGATTCGCCGACCTGTCGCCAGGCGCGACGGATCTGATCAGCGACCTGCCGACGAGCCCGCTGGCGGACTGGGTTGCTTTCAAAATCTGTCCATCGTCCCAGGTGCCTTTCCAGGTCAGCATGGTCCTGCTCCAGTACCAGCAAAGCGTCATAGATGCACTCTGGACCTTCAAGCAATCGCGCCAGGCGGTCCTCGATCGCAGCATCGTCCAGCCCAGGGTACAGATTGCGCAGACGATCTCTCAGTATGCTGTGGGGGCTACGACGTCGGACCGGACGCCCACTGAGTGGGTAGCCTACGCGGCCGTCAGGCATACGCCGGCCTGGATTGAACCACCGAGCCTGTTCAGGCCAGCCAAGCAGATGCTCGACTTGGGCGTGAGTCTGGGGTAATTGCGCAATCAGCCGATCATGCAAGGTTGCGGCAGCGGTATCGCTATCTAGACCTAGCGCAGTGCGCTGGGCTGGCTCCAACAATGCGAGCAGGGTCTGGTAGAGGTTGTCCGACTCGGCGATCAAGGCACCATAGCCTGCACTTGTCTCTTCGATCGCCCGGAAACGCCCCTCCTTGTGCACGATCTTGACCAGATTAGCGTCCGGCGACTGGTCACCTACCGCCGCAATCCGGTGAGCGCCGGGGCCGTCTGTCCAGAGCTCGATGTGAAGGGTCGGCCATGTCTCCAATCGCTGTAGGAGGGCCAACACGAGTTCGCCCGCTTCATCGCAGTAGGCGTTAGGGAGGTACACACCACACATGGCTCGTGTCAACCTGGCAACACGCAGCAACGAAGCACCCTGGCGTAGGCAACGCAATGGCAGTTTTCCCATGCTCAGGGCAAGATCGCGCTCGGTTCGCCCTATGTCAGCGGCCAGAGCTTGGACATAACGCTCGGACAGACCCGGCATGTCTGATCTGATTACAGACGACAACGGGTCATCGAACATGGGTACCTGGCAGAGGTGCTTGAACATCAGCCCGCGTAAGCGACCTGCATCCTCAAGAAGGCGCTCATGCAGCTGCACCCACCCACCGCCGCCGATTTGTTCCAGGCACCACTGTATCAACGCTTCTTCGTTTCGCGGGCTTGCACCGGCTTGCAGGGTTGTGAAAAACCTGCTGACGCGCGCATCGGCTTCGAAACGCTCCAGGCTGTCGCGCAGACTGGCTGGAATGTCCCGCACCTCCACCAGTAAACCTCGTAGCGCCGCTACATCCATTCCGGCGGCCTGTATCACTCTGCTGGCCTGCTGCTGAGTGAGCGGTCTAGTCTGAGGCCAAAGATGTTCAAGCATGAGATCAGGCTGATCAGCTTCCAGTGGTCGACTGTCACTTAACCGCCAGCTTCGCTCGCCAAAATGTTCAAGGACAGGCCCGAAGCCTGTCGGACGCCGAGCATGACGCAAGCGCCATGGCTCATCAGGATCAGGCCGATGCGCCTGAAAATAACGTTTGCCACTACGGAAGAAAGCGCCCCCCCAGTCCCTGTACAGACCGTCGCTCCCCAGTTGCGGGTCCTCCGGCAAGCTGGCGTAGACCTTGAGGTCGTTGGCCCATAGCCGCGCCTTCCCATCGACCCCACGCACCGGTTCCAGCCCTTCTACAAAATCAGTGGCCGCATACCCCCTGGCCAGGATGTTGGCGCCGGCGCCGACAGCCGCAGTCACCGCTATCGTCTCGGCCACGCCAAGCATGTGCTCAAGGGCCTCATGCTGATGACCGTGATACCAGTCAGCTGCGCCCTCGAAGACTTCCGCAAGTATTTGCACTACCAATTGCCCAAGCAGCATTGCGCCTACAACAGGTATGAAAAAACCAGCCAGGTTAACCAGACTCCAGCCCAACGAGCGCCACTGCTTGCGTCGCGCTTCAGAGGCGTGTCGGTCCACCTGCGCGGTTGGCACCAACAACAGACGCGCGTCGTCTTTGATTCGCTGAACCTGCTGGTCGACCAGCCTTGAGAAAATATCCTCCGTTCCTGTGACGCCTTCAAGCGACAGGTCAGGCACGGGGTCGCTCAAGCGCTTGTTCAATGTATCGAGAAAGGGAGCGCGCACCTCCACGGAGACCAACTGACTGAAGTAAGCCCGGTAATTCTCCTTCTGCAGAGCGGTCGCGAGCACGGCGTTCATTTCCTGGATGGACGTGAAATGGCGCAATGCCTGGCCAGGATCGCTGGGCCTGTAGAGTATGCTCCCTCGATCCGCACCGTGCTCATCGCGCAACTGGACGAGCACGACATCGCACAGGGTATGCCCCAGCATGCTCAGCAAGCCTGGGTAGGCACGCAGCTCGCCGTGATCGACCTCATCGCTCGCCAAGCCCGCCAACGCAATCTGTTGCCCGGCCGTCAGATCGCCGCGCAGTGCTGCCACTTCGGTAGCTAACTCAAGCGCCGCTCGCTTGTCTGCAATCAGTGCGTTGCAGGTGTCGTCGGTGAACACCTGCGACAAGAGCTTCTGATAGCGCCCGCCAGCATCCAGGTCCCGGCATGCCTGCACCAGGGCATCGATGTCTGCGGTGAGCAAGCTGTCTTCACCTGTATTCACCAGACCAGTGCCCAGGTAGAAGCTAGCCTGCTTGTGAAAATTCTGCATCAGGCGCAAAACGGCAGGCTCTCTCAACTCAATCACCTCATCGACTGGGAGGCCGGTGCCTTGCGGGACTTTGAAATTGCGCCGCATCTCCCGCCACTGCAGCGCATCCAGGGCCGGGCTGCCCGGCAGATCTGCAACCAGCCTCTGCATATGCAACTCAGCAAAGCTTTGCAGTGGAATCAACCGCCGCGTAGAGGCGCGCACGCGTTCCTGGCTGGCCTGGTGCGCTTTGAAGCGGTCACGCAGCCGGTTGAGCTGGGCGGGAGAAGCGCGCTTGAGCCACTCAGGCAGGCGCGCGACTATGAAGTCATGGGTAGCGCTTGCGACCTTGGCAGAGGACGCATTGAAGCCGGAAGCAGTCGTGAGGGAAGCTGACATCATGTAGGTCCTGTCGATGCTGATTCAACCTGGACTGTGTGATGGGCGCTCAGCGAGTGGCAGACGGAAACCCAACCGAATCGACCTTCCCTGCACCCAGGACCAACGTTCGGTAGTGACCCGGATTGCAGCCAAACCACTTGCGGAAGGCCTTGTAGAACGAACTGCTGTCGGCAAAGCCCAAACGCGCTGCGATTTCCAGCATCCCAACCTGCTCCTGCGCCAACCAGCTGATAGCCAATTGGCGCCGCACGCTGTCCTTGAGGGCCTGATAGCTATGCCCCTCCTCTGCCAACCTGCGCCGCAGCGTAGAAGCCGACAGGCATAACCGGCGGGCGAGCCCATTCGCATCGGGCCACGACGCTGGGTCTTGCTCACTCAGCTCGCGTCGAATGCGTCGAGCGAGGCTGTCGGGATCACGATACTTGACCAGGATGTTGGCAGGCGCCTGGGCCAGAAAACGGTGCAGCTCGTCATCGCTGCGCCGGATGGGCTGATCGAAGCAATCGGCGGCCAGGATCATACGGGTGCGCGGCCGAGAGAACTGTAGGTTTTCCGAAAACATGACACGGTAGTCATCGCAGAATGCAGGTTCGGTACAGCGCAATTCGATGGCCAGAATCGGAATGCGACGCCCTGCCAGCCAACATGCCACACCATGGACGATCATCCAGAATGTGAAGTAGGTGAAGGCTCGTCGAGGCTCATCAGCGGGTTCGATGATGATGATCTCGGCCAGGCTTTGCTGGCGAATCAAGTGAGGCTGTAGGTGATCCAGGGTCAACGACAGGAAAGCCAGTGCGGTTTCGATGCCTGTCCCGACCGTTGGTTGTCCCCTGCTGGCACGGCAGAGAAATGCCAGGCTGCCGCCGCGTAGCCCGCGCGGGTCCATGGCAAAGAACTCATCGTTACAGCGCCGCGCCAGCAGGCGCCAGAGGCGGGCATAAGCAGTTGCCGGCACACGTGCACCTGGCAGCGTGAGCAGGTGCGGCTCGATGCCTGCCTTGCGCAGCACCAGAGGCGCGTCGCCTGCTTGGGGACAAGCCTGCAACAACGCCTCGCGTACCAGTTCGATGGAAATAGTGTCCTTGTCGCTCATTGGCGGCCCAGTTTGCTCGAATGCAGCCATCTTAGGACCACAGCGCCAAAACGCTAGCATTCGATCACTGCACGCCGACTCAGCCAGGTAACTGTTCATTCTCCCGGGCCAAGGCTTGGCGTGTGAGTTCAAGCGCCTTGGCCCTTACCGCCTCATCACAAGCCCTGGCAATCGCCCTGGCCTGAGTATCGTACTGGGCATCTGTCAGCCTCTCACGCCCTGCATAGAGCGCCTCCATCTGCTGCACGAACGGCTCGCGTACAAAATCAAAGGATGTGCGGTACTGGCGTTGCAGGTGATCGAACCAGAAGCCACGCTCACTGATGTCCATGGCCAGATCATCGCTGGCCTCGGCTGCGCGAACCGCTGCTTCGGCCGTTTTCAGGTGTTCCTCCGTGACCCCTGCAATCGTTCTGAACTGCATGGTGGTTGCCTGACCTGGCAATTCCAGTGTCCGCGCCAGCCCCACCCGGTAGGCAAGGCTGACTTCGATCTGATCCACCTCCTCGCCGCGGGTTTCGCGGCCGCTCATGTCTTGGCGGGCGTACGCCTCCACCCGGTCCAGGCGGAAGAAACGTCGCGCCAGACTCAATAGTTCACCCTCTGCGTGTTCTCCAGCGGCGGCCTCGACCGACGCGCTCAGCAGCCTGATCTCAAGCAAGCCGAAACTGGAGATGACACTGTCCACGCACGTACGAGGTTCACTGGCCAAGGCGAAGGTTTGTTCGCGCAGTGCGGTGTTACTCTCGATTGTGTCCAGCATTGCCCAGACCCGGGCCTCCAGATCGTCCCTGGCCAGACGAAAATCACTGGTGTCAGTGAGTTCGCCGATGAGTGTGAAGAAATCGCCGCTGCCGGACTCATCCACCAGACGGTTCCACTGGGCGGTACGCGACGCTCGTTGTGCTGGGTCCAGGCGCTCGACCCAACGGCTGAGGTGAAATGCGTCACCGTCGGCACTGAGCTCGCTGTCGGAGGTGCGACTGGCATCGACCCACAAGTCGCGGTACAGGGCAGGCAGCGGGTTACCCGCCAATGCCAACCTGTTTCGCCAATGGGTTCGCTGAGCCCGCACAGCCAAGGGCAGCTCGGCGATATGGTTGTCACGCAGGTCGACATACTCCAGCGAAACCGCCCGCTCGAGGTGAACCGGTACTTGCGTCAACCCTACCCCGCGCAGTCCCAATTGACGCAGACGGGGTAATCGGTCCATGGCAATCGTGAAGTTGCCGATGCTGTTGTCGCTCAGATCGAGCACACTCAGCCTCGGCATGCCCGCAAGCACTTCGAAACCAGCATTGTCCAGAGGCAGGCTGTTACGCGATACCGTCAGTTCCTGTAACTCATGCAACTGCGAGAGCGCAGCGGGGAGCCGCAGCAGGGCGTTGTTGTCCAAGTTCAGCGCCGTAATGCCATGAAAGGGCCTGAGAAAGCGCTCAGGCACATCGCCCAGTCGCATGTTGGCCAGAGCGACCTCGCTGACATGGCTGAAACCCTCCACCGCGCTCAAGTCGGGCAGCTCGCCGGTACCGATACCCGATAACGAAAGCAGCATGCCTGGGTCTCCATTTGCTTGCTGTCTGCCTGAGTGCCCTTGGAAGCGCCAGCAGCGCCTTAGCTGGTCCGATACTCTACGTCGAAGCGCCACATCGGCCGCATCGGCAGGCAGGGCAGTCCATTGCTCGAGCATCACGTCCAGACGCGAGTATTGGCCCTCAAGCTCCAGCAGATGAGTGAAGGGCGAACCAGGCTGGTCCTCGAGCACTTGAAGATACAGCTCGAGTTGTTGTGCGCTGAACCCTGGATACAGGCTGCGGATACGATCCTGAAGCGTACGCTCGGCCAGGTGGTTGGCGCTGCCGCGACCACTTAGCAAGTAGCCATAGCGATGGTCAGGCAGGCGGGCGGGTGCGCGGAAGGTCGGCCGGCTCACCTGCATGCCCATCAGTTCCTGCACAGCCTTTCTTTGAGCCGGGATGCGCGCCTGCAAGCCTGCCCGCAGCGCTTGCACGTCATCGGTTGCTGACCATCCCAAGCGGCTACGATCGGCTTCAGGTAGAAACTGCCAAAGCCGCTCGAGCAAGCCGCAGGCGCCGTCCGCGTCTTGTGCAACGGGTTTGCCACCCTCATAGACCGACATCTGCCCATGCTCCCACACCAGCACCTTCACACTGGCGGGATTGGTCACCGGGTATAGCTCTGCCAATACCCGCCCTGTGGGCGACGCTTCGCGAACCTGAACATTGTGGGCCATGGGCCATGCAGGTTCTTTTCGCAAAAGCCCGAAGACCAGCGACGGCAGATCAGGGTGATAGGCATTTTTAAGGTACAGGCCCTGTAATGCGCGACAGATACGGGCCTCCTGTAATGCCAGACGCGCGCTCTCGGCAAGCGCCAGATCAAGACGACCCTGCCCGAGCAAACGCTGACGCTGCTCGGCCGTGCCGTTGGCAATCACCTCTTCAGAATAGGCAGCGGGTAACCCTGGAAAATCACGCTGGATTACCGATACTTCGGGGCTTATGGCAAGTGTGTACGTCAAATGGTTCATCAGGCCCTCGCGCAAGCGAGGCGCTTGCGCGAGGATCGATGCAGATACTGAGGCCGGTGCGCGCTGTTGCTCGCTCAACTGATCGACGCACCATTGCAGCAGAGGGGGGTCGTTCTTGCCTTGGTGGCTCGCGAACGTGGCGAAGAAGTCTTCGATGCGCTTGTCGGCTTCAAACCGCTCCAATGTGTCGCGCAGACTTACGGGCAACGCCCTTAGCTCCGCGACTGCCCGGCGTAACTGGGCCTGGTCCACGTCGGCCACCTTGAGTACCTGAGTGACGCGCTGCGGATCCAGGTCGGAAGTAACGGGCCATAGATGGCCCAGCAAGGCTCGCTCGCCATGCCACAATTGCGGTCGCTGCCAGTTCAATCGCCAGCCATACTCACCGTTCCAATTCAACGCCGGCGCGAAGCCGGCTTTGCCATCCTGACGCACCAGGCGCCAGGGATTTGATTGATTTTTGCGGCTGACGGGGTAATAAACGCCCTCATGAAGCCACCAGTGACTATCACCGTGCTGGAAAAGACCCTTCTGACCTCGTACAGCATTGTGAGGCACGCCAAGTGCTCGGTAGTGTCTCAAGTCCTCTACCCAAAGCCGAGGGGCTTCATTATCCAGTTCGACTGGCACCATCTCGTCGACGAAGGCGCTGCGCCTGAAGCCCCGTGCAACTGCCGCACCGCCCGCCGCCGTCAGCGCGGTAACCGCTACCGTTTCGGCCACACCCAGTACATGCTCCAGCGCTTCATGCTGGTGGCCGCGTGACCAGTCATACACCGCTACGCCAATTTCACCCAGCACCTGGACCACGGTGGCAGCCAACATCATCGCGCCGAGTTGTGGAACAAACAACGCTGCCATCTGTGCCAGGTCCAGCCCCACCTGCTCAAGCGTCTGTAGCCGCTGAAGCCTTTGCAGCCGATCTACCTCTTCGACAGGCACCAGAAGAAAGCGGGCGTCCGCTTTGATGCGGGCCACTTGCAGCCCGGCCATCTCGGTAAACAGCGATACACCGGCGGTTTTGCCGGTTACTTCAAGATCGGGGGCTGCATCACTCAGACGCTTTTGCAGCACGGCCTTAAACGCTGCCCGGGCATCGGCCGCCACCAGCTTCAGTAGGTCGCTGGCATCCTCAGGCTTTTCGAACAGGTTCACCATGTGGGCCTTCAGGCTGTCCAGATCGCCAAACTTCTTCAACGGCCCATGGGGCAGGTAGAGCAGTACCCCTGCAGCCGGGTAAGCCAGGCCGCTCGCCCCACCGTCGGAAAGTTCGATCACCAGTGCGCCGATCAACGCATGCCCGAGCACATGAAGGTGCTTGACCATGACTGCCGGTTGCTTCGGATCAGGCGCCACCACCTCGCCGAAGGTGTGCTCTAGAGCAGCGACATCCACTTCGGTGATGTCGCCTCGCAGCCCTGCAACTTCAACGGCCAACGCGAGGCGTTTCCTAAAGCCATGGGCGAGGAGCGTGCAGGCGGCATCGTCAAAGTAGGTACCTAGGTAGGCTTGATAACGCTTGCCCGTGTCCACCAAGCGGCAGGCAGTGGCCAGGCTCGCACTGTTCACCAGCAGTGGGGCGGTGAAGGACATGCCATGAGCCCTTGAGATGATGCCGCTGCGGGCGTCGAAGCTCGATCCGGAGGGGAAATTCTGCATCAGGTGGGTCATTGCAGGGTGAAACGTGTAGTGATGATGCAGCGTCTCGCCCCCAAGCACGCTGTAGCTGTCCCAGCGCTCCCGCCAGAGCGCATGCGTCAGATCCACCTGCACACCCAGCTTCTGCGCTATCGTGGCACCCAACATCTGCTGTGCGTACAACTGCGGCGAGACCATGCTTTTGAACAGTGACGCCAGGCGCTGCTCAATATGGCGGTTTTCTTCCGCGCGCGTGCGCAGGGCTCGTATCTGCTCCAAGGAAGCCGCATGCAGCCATTCAGGCAAGTGCTGTGCAATGAAGCTGTCGGTATGGTTGGAAGGCGTAGTGAGGGCGGCCATCATCGGCTCCAGGTCAAAGGTTGCCGCGCACCTTTACCGAAACCTGCGAACCAAGACAGAGGGAACTCGACCACCTCATTGAGCCGGCCTGCTTTTTGTGCGAGGCCGGATGATGAAGGGCAGACCTGGCGGCCTGCCTCCGTTCAGCGAAAGCCAGCACTTGGCTTGCGGTTATCGCGGCAGCTGCACTTGAGGCTTGCTCGACGCAAAGATCGCCCAGCTGGAGATGAACAACGCGGCGATCAGCGGGCCAATGACGAAACCGTTGAGCCCGAACACCGACAGGCCGCCCAAGGTGGAGACCAGGATCAGGTAATCGGGCATGCGGGTATCCTTGCCGACCAGGATGGGCCTGAGCACGTTGTCGACAAGGCCGATCACCAGCACGCCGAACGCGGTCAGGATCACGCCCTGCAGGATTGCGCCGGTCATCAGGAAATAGATCGCCACAGGCCCCCAGACGATGCCTGCGCCAACGGCGGGCAGCAGCGAAAGGAAAGCCATCATCACCGCCCAGACCAGCGCGCTAGGGATCCCCAGGATCCAGAAAATCAAGCCGCCCAGCGCTCCTTGAGTGATGGCCACTAGCACGTTGCCCTTGACCGTGGCGCGCACTACACGCTTGAACTTCAACTGCAGGCGGCGCTTCTGGTGTTCAGGCAGCGGCACGGCCATGCGCACCTTGCGCACCACCTCGGCACCTTCACGCAGGAAGAAGAACAGCAGGTACATCATGATGCCGAAGCCCACCACGAAATCGAATGTGCCCTGGCCAAAGCTGAACGCCTGGGTAGCCAGGACCTGGCTGCCCTGGGAGGCCCAGGTGGTGATCTTGTCACGCAGGGCCTCCAGGTTGCCCATGCCCAGGTTATCCAGCGCGTTCTGGGCAAACGTTGGCAGCATGTCCTTGCCCCGCTCAACATACCCTGCGATGTCCAGCTGGCCACTCTGGATGCGTTGATAAAGCGTTGCCCCTTCCTGCACCAGCAGGCCGCTGATGATGATCACCGGCAATACCGCCACCAGTAAGCAGATCAGCGTGGTCACGGCAGCGGCCACGTTGCGGCGGCGCCCGAAGCGCATGAGCAGGTTGCGTTGCAACGGCGCGAACAGGATGCCCAGGATTACTGCCCAGAAGATGGCGCCGTAGTAAGGCAGCAAAATCCAGACGAAGGCAATGGTCACCAGTGCCAGGAGCACCGCCAGCGCCTTGTTCTGCAAAGCAGTTTCGTTCATTTCCGGTCCTCGGATGGGTTCTGGGGTATTAGTGCGTGGCGCTGGGGTAAAAGTGCCACCTGCCCCTTGATTCAGATCAATAAGGCCGAACTGCAAGCGGCTTAGCATCCGCGCCCTTTACCCGGTGTATTCATGACTTCTGTTGCCAAGCCCGAATTGCTGGCGCCTGCCGGCACGCTCCACACCATGCGCTATGCCTTCGCCTACGGTGCTGACGCGGTCTATGCCGGTCAGCCCCGCTACAGCCTGCGGGTGCGCAACAATGCTTTCGACCATGCCAATCTGGCGTTGGGCATCCAGGAGGCTCATGCGCTGGGCAAGCGCTTCTATGTGGTGGTCAACATCGCGCCTCACAATGCCAAGCTCAAGACCTTCCTCAAGGACCTGGCCCCTGTGATCGCCATGGCACCGGACGCGTTGATCATGTCCGACCCAGGCCTGATCATGCTGGTACGCCAGCACTATCCGCAGATGCCCGTGCATCTTTCTGTACAGGCCAACACGGTCAACTGGGCCAGCGTGCAGTTCTGGCAGCAGCAAGGCATCAGCCGCGTGATCCTGTCGCGGGAGCTGTCACTTGAAGAGATCGAGGAAATTGGTCAGCAAGTACCTGGCATGGAGCTGGAAGTCTTCGTGCATGGGGCGCTGTGCATGGCCTATTCAGGCCGCTGCCTGCTGTCGGGCTACCTGAACAAGCGTGATGCCAATCAGGGCACCTGTACCAACGCCTGCCGCTGGAAGTATGACGTCACGCCGGCGACCGAGAGCATCACCGGTGATATCGTGCACCACGTGCAGCCGACGCTGGGCCAGGGTGCGCCCACCGAACAGGTGTTCCTGTTGCAGGAAAGCGAGCGTCCCGGTACCGAAATGCCCGCGTTCGAAGACGAGCACGGCACCTACATCATGAACGCCAAGGACCTGCGGGCCATCCAGCATGTCGAGCGACTGGCGCGCATGGGTGTGCACTCGCTCAAGATCGAGGGCCGCACCAAGTCGCATTTCTATTGCGCACGGGCCGTGCAGTCCTACCGCAAGGCCATCGACGATGCGGCCAATGGGCAGCCTTTCGACCGCACTTTGATGGACAACCTCGAGTCCCTGGCCCAACGGGGCTACACCGAAGGCTTTTTGCGCCGTCATGTGCACGATGAGTACCAGAATTATCAGCGCGGCAGCTCGGTGTCCGAGCGCCAGCAGTTCGTGGGTGAACTGACCGGGCGGCGGGTAAATGGTTGGGCCGAGGTCAAGGTCAAGAACCGCTTCGCCCTGGGCGACCATCTGGAGCTGATGACACCCCGCGGCAACTACCACTTCGACCTGAATCAGTTGCACGACCGGCAGCAGCAGGCCATCGAAGTCGCACCCGGGGATGGCCATGTGGTGTACCTGCCAGTCCCTGAACAGGTGTCGTTGGCGTTCGGGCTGCTGATGCGCGACCTGCACAATGACCAGGCCACTGGCTGACGAAACTGTAATGCGCCGGTCAGCAAGTTGAAAGCCAGAGGGGGCGACCCTGCCGCCTTGCACGTTTGGACCAGGCCGTGCGCTATGCTGGCCGCAGGTCACACGTTTATAAGGAACTTGTCCATGCTGCGTTCAAATTGCCTGGCCCTTGGCCTGTTGACCTTCACCGCCCTTGCACAGGCCACCGACACCATCGACGTCTACCGCGACCCCAACTGTGGTTGCTGCAAAGCCTGGATCAGTCACCTCCAAGAGAACGGCTTTACCGTGAACGACCATGTCGAACCAGACATGAGCGCCGTCAAGCAACGCCTGCAAGTCCCGCCGCAGCATGCGTCGTGTCATACCGGGGTCATCGCGGGCAAGTTCGTCGAAGGCCATGTCCCCGCTACCCACGTGCGTGAACTGGTTAGCCGCAGTGACCTCAAGGGCATGGCCGTTCCAGGCATGCCAGCCGGTTCGCCGGGCATGGAAATGGGTGAGCGCAGGGATGCCTATCAGGTCATCGGTATCGACGCTCAGGGCAAGGACGCGGTGGTCGCCGATTACTGACCTGGCGCCGGTTTCACGGTTGGTAACACCTTGGGCCTCTATGGCCACTGCCCTGCTGCTACAGTCGAGTCTTCCTACTTGATCTGACATGGAGTGCCTCATGCTGCGTGCATCCGCCCTGGCCATGGTGTGCCTGGCCAGTAGCCCGGCCATTGCCGGCCAATCGCCTACCTACGGCGCCCAGCTCGAAGGGTTCGACTACCCGCATACGCTCAAGCACTTCGACTTCGAATCACAGCGCCAATCGCTGCAAATGGGTTACATGGACGTCCCGGCGTCGGGCAATGCCAACGGCCGCACGGTCGTGCTCATGCACGGCAAGAATTTTTGCGCAGCCACCTGGGAAACCAGCATCGATGCCTTGAGCAAGGCAGGCTACCGCGTTATTGCCCCAGACCAGATCGGTTTCTGCACATCCAGCAAACCTGCGCACTACCAGTACAGCTTCCAGCAACTGGCCAGCAATACCCATGCACTGCTCGAGCACTTGGGCGTGAAGCAGAGCATCGTGCTGGGGCATTCGACCGGGGGGATGCTAGCCACCCGCTACGCCTTGATGTACCCGCAGCAGGTCACGCGCCTGGCCATGGTCAACCCCATCGGCCTGGAGGACTGGAAGGCCCTGGGGGTGCCGTACCGCACCGTTGACCAGTGGTATGCCCGCGAACTCAAGCTCGATGCGGCCGGGGTACGTGATTATGAGCGCAAAACCTACTATGCCGGCCGCTGGAAACCGGAATATGAGCGCTGGGTGCAGATGCTGGTGGGCCTGAACCAGGGCCCAGGGCACGAGCGGGTGGCGTGGAACTCGGCCTTGATCTACGACATGATCTTCACCCAACCGGTTTATCACGAGTTCAAGGACCTGCAGATGCCAACCCTTTTGTTGATCGGTGACAAGGACACCACGGCAATCGGCAGTGACATCGCACCGCCGCAAGTCAAGGCCAGGCTGGGCAACTACGCCTTGCTCGGCCCGCAGGTGGCCAGGCTCATTCCCAAAGGCGAACTGATCACTTTCGAAGGCATGGGCCACGCGCCGCAGATCGAGGAACCCAAGCGTTTCAATCGCACACTGATCCAGTGGCTGGATCGCTAATCGTGCGTGGCTGCATCAGGCGAAGCGCTGCAGCTGCATTTCACGCAGCCGGCTGAGGGTGCGCTGGTAGGGGAAGGCGAGATACCCCTGCGTGTACAGCGCCTCGAGCGGCACCTGTGCCTCCAGGTACAGCGCCACACGGCGGTCGTAGCATTCATCGACCAAGGCGATGAAGCGGCGCACGGCATCATCCTTGGGCGAGAGTGCCGGCAAGTCGCGGTCGCCCGCTAGCACACGGGAGGCGCCGTCCTCCGTGCCGCGGGCGATACGCCCGGCCTGTTGCTGACCACTCAGCGCCGGTATGTCCGCGACCAGGATCGCCGCGAAACGGTCGCACAGCGCCATGAATTCCTGGGTAGCCATCGGTTGTTCGCACAACGCGTCGAAACGGCACCAGATGGCCTTCGCACTTCGGCGCATCACCTGCACCTGCCGACTGCCCAGCATGAGGGGCTGGTCGGTGCCTGGGTCGTCCGGGCTCAGTCGCTCGAAGACCGCGGCCAGGTGACTGCCCCGGTCGTCGGTGACCCAGTAGCGCTGGCACGGCAGGCCCGGGTGTTGCCGATGGTCTTGCTCACCCGCTACCGGCAGCACACGCATGTGCCGCTCGATGGCAGCGATGGCGGGCAGAAAACGTTCGCGGTTGAAGCCATCACGGTACAGTTGCCCTGGCGGCTGATTGGACGTGGCAACCACCGCCACACCCAGGTCGAACAGTACCTGGAACAAACGGCCGAGAATGATTGCGTCGGCAATGTCACTGACGAACAACTCATCGAAGCACAGCACGCGGATTTCGCTTCCTAGCTCCTCCGCCAGCGCCATAAGGGGATCCGGCGTGCCATTGAGCTGAAACAACCGGCGGTGCACCCAAGCCATGAAGTGGTGAAAATGCTGGCGGCGACTCGGCACGGTCAGGCAACGGTGAAACTGATCCATCAACCAGGTCTTGCCCCGCCCCACTGGCCCCCACAGGTAGAGGCCCTGGCTGGATCGTCCACGCTCGACAGCCTCGAAGCAGGCCTGCAGCGCCTCGATAGAGAGGCGCTGTGCGGGGTCAACGACAAAGCCCTGGGTTTCCAGGGCTTGCTGGTAGCGTTGCAAGGGATCGATGGTCATGGCGCATTGTACCTGTCGCCTCCTTGCCGACGACAGCGCGGCTTCAGTCGGGCCGCGCCAGGCCCACCTTCAGCAGCTCGCCATCCTTGGCATCGGTCAACACGTACAGGTAACCGTCCGGCCCTACCCGAACATCACGAATGCGCGCCTTCAAGTCGCCCAGCAGGCGCTCCTCGTGCACCACCTTGTCGCCCTTGAGCTGCAAGCGGATCAGCTCCTGTGTGGCCAACGCGCCGATGAACACGTTGTGATCCCATGCGGTGAACACGGGGCTGTCATAGAACGCCATGCCGCTGACACCGGGCGACTTCTCCCACACGTGGTGCGGATCGACCATGCCATCTACATGTTTACCCTTGGCCTCTGGTATGGGCAGCATCGAATAGTTGATGCCGTGGGTTGCGATGGGCCAACCGTAGTTCTTGCCCGGCTTCGGAATGTTGATTTCGTCACCGCCACGGGGGCCGTGTTCGTTGGTCCACAACGCGCCCGTCCAAGGATTCAACGCAGCGCCCTGCTGGTTACGGTGGCCAAACGACCAGATTTCGGGGCGCACGTTCTTCTGGCCATAGAATGGGTTGTCCTTGGGAACCTCGCCATCTGGCAGGATGCGCACGACCTTGCCCTGCAGCTTATCCAGGTCCTGAGCCGTCGAGCGCTGATTGTTCTCACCCAGGGCGATGAACAGATACCCGTTGCGGTCGAACACCAGGCGCGACCCAAAATGGTTGCCCTCCGACAGCTTGGGTTGCTGGCGGAAGATAACGGTGAAGTTTTCCAGGCGGGCGCGATCGGTCGACAGCTGGCCACGGCCCACAGCGGTCCCGGCCTTGCCGTCGCTGCCCTCCTCGGCATAGGACAGGTACACCGTACGGTCCTTGTCGAACTCGGGCGACAAGGCCACATCCAGCAAGCCGCCCTGGCCTTCGGCCCAGACTTTGGGCACGCCACTGATGGGCGGGCCTACCTTGCCCTCGGCATTGATCACGCGCAGGTTGCCGATGCGTTCGGTGACCAGCATGTCCTGGCCGCCAGGCAGGAACGCCAGCGCCCACGGCGTACGCAGACCGTTGGCCACGGTATCGACGGTAAGGGTGCCCTCTTCACTTTTGAACGTCTGCTGGGCAGCGGCATGGGCCAACAGCGGCGCTAATGCGGCAGCGGCCAGGGTAACCAGCCAGGTTGCTCGGGACATGCGAAGTTCCTTTGACAGATTCGGGGGGCTGGAGTCAGGGCACGCGCGGGTTGTCCCGCGGGGGCCGCGTAGGTTCCAGATTGGGCGTTTGCTGCTGACGGCGCAGGTTTTCACCATTGCCGATGCCGCGGTTCTCGACCGTCGGCGTGCGTGGCATGGGCTGGGTAGACGGGCCGCGCACAGGCGGCGTCGCCGGGACGCTGCCCTGACGGCTGTTGGGGTTGGCGCGTTGCACGGGGCTGTTGTAGGGGTTGTTGCCATTGGCGGCAACGTGCAGCCACGGCTGCGCGGTCGCATGGGTAGGTAACCAAACCGCCATACCTATTACCAACAACGGTAGTGTCAGTTTCATGCTTCACCTCCGTACGAAAACGCCTGGCCTGGTGGCTTTGATAGCCTACGGCCCAAAGGGTTCGGGTCAAAAGGCTTGGCGACGCTGCAGGTGATTCACGATGTTTCAACCAGCGCCCCTTGATCGGGGCGCCGGTGTTGCCTGAGCCGAGCGCAAAAGCCTTAGTACGCAAGGCTCCAGGTCAGCGTGTAGGTCCTGCCTCGCCCTTGGTAATCGTAGAGGTAGGCAGGCCCGTAGGTGGGCGAGTAGAACAGCGTCGCCCGCTGGCCCCACACCGTGCTGTACTGCTTGTCCAGCAAGTTCTGGATACCTGCGCTGAAGGTGCCGTAGCCGGTGTCCTGGCTGCCCAGTAGATCGAGCGTGGTATAGCCATCGATCTTGTGTTGGGCATCGTCCTTCAAGCTGAAGGCCCGATTGGCCTGCAACCGCGCACTGCGCCCGTCATCCTTCCAGCCAACGAACGCGGTGGCTTTGGACAAGGAAGCATAACGCGCATCACGCTTGCGCCACCCGCCGCCGTCTGCCTCTTCCTCGGAACGGGTAAGGTGCAGCGTGCCGCCGGCTTCCCAACCTCGGTCGAAGTGGCGGGTGAGTGCCCCTTCGAAGCCAAAGTCGCGACTTTTCTGGTCTTCGACGTCAATGGTGAGGGTTTGCGAATCCACATTGATGATCTTGTCCGACCAGATGTAGTACAGCGCGGCTTGAGCGTCCCACTGCACGTCGGCATAGCGCCAGCCTAACTCCACCTGGCGGCTCTTGATCCCGGCCAGCGGGTTGTCCCCGACACTAAGGCCGGGCTTGCCGTAGTACTTGGCCGGATCGGGCAGGTCAAAGCCTTCGCCGTAGTTGGCCCACAGCTGGTGGCCGTTCTTGAAGTCGTAGATCGCCCCCAGGTTGTAGAGATTGACCTGATAGTCGTTACTCCCACCTGGAACGCCCTTGTAGTCACCCACCTCCACATCCATCTGCTGGCGCCGGGCGCCGCCGGAGAACGTCAGGTTGTCGGTGGCGCGCCATTCAAGCTGGCCATACAACGAGACCCCATCGACCACATAACTGGGGTAGCGCGCAGCCTTGCTGGCCTTGTCCAGATCCAGCCCGCCGCTTTCGGAGGACACCCGCGCATCGAACACGGTCTGGTCAGCGTTGAAACGTTCGCGGTCAATGTCCACGCCATAGGTGAATTTCAGCGTGTCCCACTGCTTGGCGAACAGCCCTTTGAGGCTGGTGACCTCGAAGTTCTGCTGCGAGGCTGCAAAATACACACCGCGCGAGCCGGTCGGTGTACCACGGTTGTAGTACGGGAACGGGTAGAAGTTGTTGTTTTCCTTGCGGTAGGAAGCCTGCAGGTAGAAATCCTGGCCCAGCACATCATTGTGGTGGTAATTGGCATTGAGCAGCACGCGCCGGGTGCGCGGGTTCAGATCGGACGAGTACCCGCTGCGCAACTGGGCCTCTTCGAGGTCGGAGGGGCCATTGTAATTGAGGTTGGGAAACCAGATGCCGGTGCTGCCATGGTTGCCGGAATCATAGTACTGGGCCAGCAGGTCAAGGCTCTGTTGATCATCGAACTGCATGCCCAGGCTGCCAAGCAGGTCCAGGGTGCGGTTGTATTGCAGGTCGGTCTGGGTATTGTCGATGAAGATCTGATCGCCTGCTCCATCGTAGAACGCCTCGTTCTGCTCGCCGGACACACCAAGACGCGCATTGAACCGCTCGTTGCCGCCGCTGATCGACTGGGCGAAGCGGGTCGCCAGATCATCGCTGTTGTTGAAACCGCTGCTGGCACCCAGCTGAGTTTCGAAACGCGCAGGGCCCGCCTCGCCCTTTTTTGTCACGATGTTGATGATGCCCCCGGTCGCACCGCCCCCGTAGATGGCGCTGGCGCCGGACAGCACTTCGACGCGCTGCACGTTGAAAGGCGAGATACTGTCGAACTGGCGCGACAGGCCTCGCGAGCTGTTCTGGCTGACGCCATCGATCATCACCAGCACGCTGCGCCCACGCATGTTCTGCCCGTAGTTGGTGCGCCCCTCCGGCGCCAGGTCAAGGCCAGGCACCAGTTTGCCGATGGCTTCCTTGAGGCTTACGCCACTGTCGATCTGCTCGCGCAGTTGCTGCTGATCGACCACCCACACGGTGCCCGGAATCTCGCTGATGGCAGTACTGGTGCGCGAGGCCACGCTTACTTCAATCGGCTTGAGGTTGATGGCCTGCTGGGGGGTATCGTGCTTGCGCAGCGTCACCGTACGCGCATCGGTGAACTGCCAGCTCAAGCCGGTGCCTTCGAGCAACCGCTGCAAGGCTTGCTCGACACTGTAGGCGCCCTGCAGGCTCGGGCTGTGCAGGCCAGCCACGTCAGCGGTGGTGTACAGCAAATGCAGGCCGGCCTGATCGGCAAAGCGCGTCAAAGCCTGGTCCAGCGGCTGCACCGGGACATCCAGCTGTACCTGCGCGGTCTGCACATATCCCTGCTGTGTTGCAGCAGCGACGTGAGCGGGCAGCGCGCCGGCCAATACGGCCAACGCGCCGCACGACATCAACACAGGTGGCAGAAAACGGCAGCGGCTATTCGAGAGCGTGGGCATGAGAGGCACGAGAAAGCTTCCAGGCGAGTCGTGAATGGGAATGGTTTGCGGCTTAGCCCCACTACGACGATCCAGCCCACGAGAACTTGCAGTGCCGATGAAAAGTTTTTTCGGTAGGTTTCGACAGGGCCGCTTTGAAGATCAATACACCACGGCGAGCCACGGCAGGTAGGTGACTTTCAGGCCATACCGCTGTTCCAGGGTGCGCAGCATGGCATGCGGATCATCCAGGTCGAACACGCCACTGACCTCAAGACCCGCTAGCTGTTGATCCGACAACACGATACGCCCAAGGCGATAGCGCTCAAGCTCAGCCAGCACTTGGCCTAAAGGCTTGCCATTGAAGATCAACTTGCCCCGTTGCCAGGCCAGCTGCGCATCGGCATCGGCCGCTACGCTCAAGGCTTGAGCGCCCTGCCGCGCAGCACCCTGGCCAAGGACCACATGCCCGTCGCGCCGCACGCTGAACCTCGCCCCGGTGCCGTTTACCGGCAGCCCTGCCGTTTCGACCACGAAAGGACGGGCCTCGGCGGACGTCTCGAACAGCGCCTCGCCAGCCACTATCACCACCCGACGTGCGTGCGCGTCGAATTCCACCTTTATGGCACTGGCGCTGTTGAGGGTGACGCGGGTGCCATCGGGCAAGGTGAGCATGCGCCGCTCGCCGGTACCGGTGTGATAGTCGGACAACCATACAGGTGCCTGCTGCCACGCCAACCAACTGCCCAGCATCAACGCCATGCACGCCGCGACACCGGCTTTCTGCAGCCATCCCCGGCAGTGCCGCAGCGCCTGCCCGATGTACTTGGCCACCATGCTTTCGGACACGCCGAGCCTTTGCGCCACCTGCCTTTGCGTCAACCCTTCCACGCGATTGAGCAACAGCGCCTGGCGCGCTTTGGGGGGCAGTTGCAGCAGAGCCTGATCGAGAATCTGCAGGCGCTCGCTGGCCAGTAACGCCGCCTCCGGTGCCGGCGCGCCACAGGCCACGTGTACCATGCCCTCACTGTCGTCGTGGCAGGCGGCAAGGCGCTGGTCACGACGCAGGGCATCGATCGCAATGTTTCCCGCCACGCGAAAGATGAAGCTGCGCGGGTGCACCACCGGCACAGCGTGCGCATCGATCTGCGCAAGCCTCAAGTAGGTTTCGTGGGCAACGTCCGCAGCGCGCTGGCGGTCACGCATGCGCCGGGTCAGAAACTGCAACAAGTCGTCATAGTGTTCCTGGAAACTTGCCAGCAGGCCCGGCACGTGAGACGTCAGCATGGTTAGGCAACTACACAGTAAGAGAAATTATCGGGCGTTAATGAGAAACAGTATCTTTCATCTATACCGACACTTTCAACGCTGCCGAGCATTTGCCACACTGCCGGACGATTCTTTCCAAGGCCTTGCCCCATGACCCTTCGCCCTTTGCTCATCACCCGTCTGCTTACTGTCCTGCTGATGTCGGCGACCTTGGGCGCGTGCGCGCTGTTGCAACCCCGGGATCCGGTTTCGATCAGCGTGATCGGCTTGGAGCCCTTGCCTGGACAAGACCTGGAGTTGCGCATGGCGGTAAAGCTACGGGTGCAGAACCCCAATGAGGCGCCGATCGAGTACAACGGTATTGCAGTGAACCTGGAGGTCAACGGCCAGCCATTGGCAGCGGGCGTCAGCGACCAGGCCGGACAGATTGGCCGGTATGGCGAGGCGGTGGTCCAAGTGCCGGTGAGCATCACCGCATTTGCGTTTCTGCGCCAGGCCTATGGGCTAGGCAAGCTGAACGCGCTGCAAGGCCTGCCCTACACGCTGCGCGGCAAACTGGCCAGTGGCCCTTTCGGCACGGTGCGGTTCAGTGACAAAGGCACGCTGGACCTGCCCAAGGGCAGCGAGTGGTAAGACGGCGCGTGCACCCGCTCAACGAGCGGCGCTGGCAGCGGCCATGAGCTTGTTGACTTCGCTGCGCACCATGCTGGCGTATTCGGGCGGGGTCATGTTGTCCAGCTCATTGCGCACCCATTCGGCCCACTTGCCCTTGCGCCGAGGTTTTTCGGCGATAAGCCGGGCCGCCTCGCCCTTGGCCTTACCCAGGTTGGCCTGCCACATCTCGAACAGCCGGGCTTTCTCGGCCTCGATCTGTGCCCGTTCCTCATAGCTCATGTTGGCCAGATTGAAACTCATGAATCACCTGCCTGATGGAAATGATCGGTATCTTACACCAAGGCGCCAGCGCCCACTGCGAGGCAACTTTTCTGGCGCACGAGTATCCATTGTTCTAACGACCCGTCCAGGAGGAGCATGGCATGGCCCGTAAAAATGCCGCAGTACCCGACAGCGACCAGATCAAGGACCAGGTATTCAGCGAGCTGCAGGCGCTGATCGAGGAATCCGAGCGGTTGCTCAACGACAGCGCTGCGCTGGTTGGCGAAGAGGCCGAAACCCTGCGCACCCAGATCAGCCTCAAGCTGCGTCAGGCCCGGGAAGCGGCCGGTAACCTGCGTGACAAGGCAAAGCCCATGGTCGCGGCCACCCAAGACTACATTGGCGGCCACCCGTGGCAGACCGTGGCACTTTCAGCGGGCGTTGGCCTGGTGGTGGGCCTGCTGCTGGGCCGGCGCGACTGACACCCACCCTGCCGCCTGCTGTGCTCAGGCGGCCAGTGCCAGCGGTATACCGCTGTGAAAACGCAGCTCTTGATCCGGTGAGGCGATGAGTTCCGCTTCAGCGGCGCGTACCAGTTCAACCCGGCGCGCAATGTCCGCCTCATCGCCATAGTGGTGCGCCAACTTGAGGTAGCCCTGATAGTGGCGCGCTTCACTCTTGAGCAGGCCGTGATAGAAACGGCCCAGTTCTTCATCCAGGTGCGGCGCCAGGGCCGCGAAGCGTTCGCAGCTGCGTGCCTCGATGAATGCCCCCACCACCAGCGTATCTACCAGCTTGACCGGCTCGTGGGCACGCACCAGGCGACGCAGGCCCGAGGCGTAGCGACCCGCGGACACAGGGCGCAGGGGTACGCCTCGGCGCTTCATCAGCCGCAAGACCTGCTCGTGATGAACCAGCTCCTCGCGCGCCAGGCGCGACATCATGTTGATCAGGTCAACATGGGTGTTGTACTTGGCGATCAGGCTCAATGCCGTGCTGGCCGCCTTGAACTCGCAATTCTTATGGTCGATCAGCAGTGTTTCCTGATCGGCCAGCGCCGCCTCGATCCAGGCATCGGGTGTAGGGCAGCCCAGGAAGGCGTCGATTTCAGGGATCAGGGACATAAACGATACGACCATACAGAGACAGGCAGGGGCGGCGATTATAGCGGCGGCAGGCAACGGCGTCAGTGGCTATGCTTGATGTGCATCAAGCGTCAGCGCCACGCGCGCGGCCTATAGTCTGGCACCGCCCGCCCATCTCCAGGGAGTACACGCCCATGCAAGCCGTCCGCAGCATTCTCGTCGTCCTTGACCCTGAGCACGCCCACAGCCGGGCGCTGACGCGCGCCAAGCTGATCGCCAGCGTCACTGGCGCACGCCTGCACTTGTTGATGTGTGACAAGCGGCGCGATCACAGTGCGCTGTTGAGCCTGCTGGGCAAGCAGTTGCAGGAAGACGGCTTTGACCACGTCACCCATGAAGCGGCGTGGCGAGACAACCTGCATGACACCATCATCCACGTGCAGCAGCGCGAAGGCTGCGAGTTGGTGATCAAGGAGCATCGCCCCGACAATCCGCTGAAGAGGGCCCTGCTCACCCCTGCCGACTGGAAGCTGCTGCGCGCCTGCCCGTGCGCGGTGCTGATGGTCAAGAGCGAGCGGCCATGGACCGGCGGCAACGTGCTGGCGGCGGTGGATGTGGGCAACCAGGACGAAGACCACCAGCGCCTGCATGCCAGTATCGTCGACCACGGCTACGAGATTGCCAGGCTGGCCAAGGGGGCGCTGCATGTGATCAGCGCCCACCCATCGCCGATGCTGTCGGCGGCCGACCCTGTCTATCAACTGAGCGACACCATCGAACAGCGTTATCGCCAGGCGTGCGCGGCTTTCCAGGCACAGTACGGTATCGCCGACGATTGCCTGCACGTGGCCGAAGGCCCGGCCGATGTGCTGATTCCTCATACCGAAAAACAGCTGGATGCGGTGGTGACGGTGATCGGTACCGTGTGCCGCACAGGGCTTACCGGCGCGTTGATTGGCAATACCTGCGAGGTGGTACTCGATGCACTGGAGGGGGATGTACTGGTGTTGAAGAGTGAGGAGGCGATGACGCATCTGGTGAATTCGGCGCGGGGGTGAACCGCATGCAGTCCCCTGTATGAGCGGCCTGGTGCCGCGATGGGCCGCATAGCGGCCCCAGCAATGTGAGCTGCGAAGCTGGAAGCCTGGGGCCGCTGCGCAGCCCCATCGCGGCCGTTCCGGCGCCCGGCAAGGCCCTTCCAACAACGGCACCTCGCCAGCCGTGGACTGGATCCCAGCTAAGCCCTGTTAACCCAACGCCTCTTTCACCTTGGGATCCAACCCCTCCCCCGCATTAGCCTCGATCCATTCGCCCAACTGCCGGCGCATGACCGGCGTCCAGAAGTTGTGTAGATGCTGGCGAACGCCCTGCACAGCCAGGTCCCGATTCGGCTCGCTGTCGAAGTAGTGGGCAATCTGGTTGGCCATCTTCACCAAGCTGTCCTGGCTCATTGGCGCACCTCGGCTTTCTCGGCGGATCGGCGCTCCTGCAACAGCCGACGCTGTTCGTCGCTGAAATCCTGGTAACGCTTTTGCCACTCAGACGGCTGGAACACTTTGACCACCTCCACTGCCGTTACCTTGTATTCGGGGCAGTTGGTCGCCCAGTCGGAGTTGTCGGTGGTGATCACGTTCGCGCCCGACTCCGGGAAGTGGAAAGTGGTGTAAACGACGCCTGGCGCCACGCGGCTGCTGACCTTGGCGCGCAGCACGGTCTGCCCGGCACGGCTGCCGATACCGACCCAGTCACCGTCCTGGATGCCACGGCTTTCGGCATCGGTCGGATGGATCTCGAGGCGATCGGCATCGTGCCAGGCGACGTTGCCCGTGCGCCGGGTCTGGGCACCGACGTTGTACTGGCTGAGAATGCGCCCGGTGGTCAGCAGCAGCGGATAGCGGCTGTTGACCTTCTCGTCGGTCGGTACGTACCCGGTCAGCATGAACCGCCCCTTGCCCCTGACGAACTGATCGATGTGCATGGTGGGCGTGCCATCGGGCGCTGCATCGTTGCACGGCCACTGCAGGCTGCCGTGGCGCTCGATTTCGGCGTAGCTCACCCGGCGGAAGGTCGGCGTCAAGCGGGCGATCTCATCCATGATCTCGGAGGGGTGACGGTAATTCATCGGGTAGCCCAGCGCATTGGCCAATGCCACGGTCGCTTCCCAGTCGGCCTTGCCCGCCAGTGGCTCCATGACCTTGCGAACCCGCGAGATACGGCGCTCGGCGTTGGTGAACGTGCCGTCCTTTTCCAGGAACGAGCTACCCGGCAGGAACACATGGGCGAACTTGGCGGTTTCGTTGAGGAAAATGTCCTGCACCACCACGCACTCCATGGCCAGCAGGGCGGCGGTAACGTGCTGGGTGTTCGGATCGCTCTGGGCGATATCCTCGCCCTGGCAGTACAACGCCTTGAAGCTGCCATCGAGGGCCGCTTCGAACATGTTGGGGATGCGCAGGCCCGGATCAGGGTGCAGGGTCACACCCCAGGCCTGCTCGAACTCGGCCCGTACACCTTCGTTGGAAATGTGCCGGTAACCCGGCAGCTCGTGAGGGAACGAGCCCATGTCACAGGAACCCTGGACGTTGTTCTGCCCACGCAGCGGGTTGACCCCTACCCCTTCACGGCCAATGTTGCCAGTGGCCATGGCCAGGTTGGCAATGCCCATTACAGCGGTGCTGCCTTGGCTGTGCTCGGTCACGCCCAAGCCATAGTAGATGGCCGCGTTGCCGCCGGTGGCATACAACCGGGCCGCGGCGCGAATTTGCTGCGCTGCAACGCCACACACCTGGCCCAGCACTTCGGGGGCATTTTCCGGCAGGCTGACGAAGTCGCGCCAGCGGGCGAATTCTGCGGTTTCGCAGCGCTCGTCGATAAAGTCCTGGGCCAGTAGCCCCTCGGTCACGATCACATGGGCCAGGGCATTGAGCATGGCCACGTTGGTGCCGGGACGAAGTTGCAGGTGCAGCTCGGCCCGGGCATGGGGCGAATCCACCAGGTCGATGCGGCGAGGGTCGATCACGATCAGGCGAGCGCCTTCGCGCAGACGGCGCTTGAGCTGTGAACCGAACACCGGGTGCGCATCGGTCGGGTTGGCGCCGATAACCAGCACCACATCGGCCTTCATCACCGAATCGAAGCTCTGCGTACCGGCCGACTCGCCCAGCGTCTGTTTCAGGCCGTAGCCGGTGGGGGAATGGCAGACACGCGCGCAGGTGTCGACGTTGTTGTTGCCGAAGGCCGTGCGCACCAGCTTCTGAACCAGATAGGCCTCCTCGTTGGTGCAGCGGCTGGAGGTGATACCGCCAATGGAGTCCCGGCCATACTTGAGCTGGATGCGGCGCAACTCGCTGGCGGCGTAGGCCACCGCCTCGTCCCAGCTCACTTCCTGCCACGGATCTTCCAGGCGCTTGCGAATCATGGGTTTGGTGATGCGGTCCGGGTGCGTGGCGTAGCCCCAGGCGAAACGGCCCTTGACACAGGCATGGCCGTGGTTGGCCCCACCGTTCTTGTCCGGGACCATGCGCACCAGTTGGTCGCCCTTCATTTCGGCACGGAACGAGCAGCCAACCCCGCAATAGGCGCAAGTGGTGATCACCGCACGTTCCGGCTGGCCCAGTTGCACCAGGCTTTTCTCGGTCAGCGTCGCGGTCGGACAGGCCTGCACGCAGGCGCCGCACGACACGCACTCGGAGGTCAGGAAATTATCGCCGCCTGCCGCCGCCACCCGGGATTCGAAGCCACGTCCGGTGATGGTCAGGGCAAAGGTGCCCTGGATGTCCTCGCAGGCACGCACGCATCGGCTGCAGACGATGCACTTGCTGGGTTCGTAGTCGAAGTACGGGTTGGAAATGTCCTTCTTTTCGGCCAGATGGTTGGCACCGTCATAGCCGTAGCGCACCTCGCGCAGCCCCACCTGCCCGGCCACGGTCTGCAGTTCACAGTTGCCGTTGGCCGAACAGGTCAGGCAATCGAGGGGGTGATCGGAGATGTACAGTTCCATCACGTTACGGCGCAAGCCCGCCAGGCGCGGCGTTTCGGTGCGCACGACCATGCCTTCGGTGACCGGCGTGGTGCAGGAGGCCGGGTAACCGCGCATGCCCTCGATTTCCACCATGCACATGCGGCAGGAGCCGAAGGCTTCGAGGCTATCGGTGGCGCACAGCTTTGGAATGGTCGTGCCAAGCATGGCGGCTGCACGCATCACCGAGGTACCAGCAGGAACGCTGATCGCGCGGCCGTCGATGTTCAGGCTGACCTGCACTTCGCTGTCACGGGCTGGCGTGCCCAGGTCGGTTTGCGGATCGAAGATATGGATCATTGCGCGGCCTCCGCTTGGGTCAGCCCGAAATCGGCAGGGAAATACTTGAGGGCGCTGGCGACCGGGTAAGCGGTCATGCCGCCCATGGCGCACAGCGAGCCGTATTGCATGGTGTCGCACAAATCGCGAAGCAGCAGTGCCTGGTCATGGCGCTCGGTGATGTCATCGCTGGCAATCAGCCGGTCCACCACCTCCATGCCACGGGTCGAGCCGATACGGCACGGGGTGCACTTGCCGCAGGACTCCTCGGCACAGAACTGCAAGGCGAAGCGGGCCATGCTGGCCATGTTCAAGGTGTCGTCGGCCACCACCACACCGCCGTGGCCGAGCATGGCGCCCACGGCCGCGAAGGCCTCGTAGTCCAGCGGCGTGTCGAAATGGCTGGGGGGCACCCAGGCGCCCAACGGCCCACCCACTTGGGCGGCCTTCAGCGGCCGGCCACTGGCCGTGCCGCCGCCGTAGCCCTCCACCAGTTCACGCAGCGTCAAGCCGAAGGCGCGCTCCACCAGGCCGCCGTGGCGAACATTGCCGGCCAGCTGGAACGGCATGGTGCCCAGCGAGCGGCCCATGCCGAAATCGCGGTAGAACGGTGCTCCCTTGGCCAGGATGACAGGCACCGAGGCCAGGGTCAGCACGTTGTGCACCAAGGTCGGCAGGCCGAACAGGCCTTCCAGCGCCGGGAGCGGCGGCTTGGCGCGAACAATGCCGCGCTTGCCTTCGATGGATTCGAGCAGCGCGGTTTCTTCACCGCAAATGTAGGCACCTGCGCCCACGCGCACTTCGAGGTCGAACGCCTTGCCGCTACCGGCCACATTGGTACCCAGGTAGCCTGCCTGACGTGCGATGACGAATGCCTGGTCGAGTGTGGCGATGGCGTCCGGGTACTCCGAGCGCACATAGATGTAGCCCTTGTCGGCACCCACCGCCAGGCCAGCGATGATCATGCCCTCGATCAGCAGGTACGGGTCGCCTTCCATCAACATGCGGTCGGCGAAGGTGCCGGAGTCGCCTTCGTCGGCGTTGCATACCACGTACTTCTGGGCAGGCTTGGCGTCGCGCACGGTGCGCCACTTGATGCCGGCAGGAAACGCAGCCCCGCCACGACCACGCAGGCCGGATTCGAGCACGGCAGCCACCACCTCGGCGCCGTCCATGGCAACGGCCGCTTCCAAGCCGGCAAAGCCGCCATGGGCGCGGTAATCATCCAAGGACAAGGGGCGGGTAATGCCAGCACGCGCGAACAGCAGGCGCTGCTGGGTCTTGAGGTAAGGCATGTCTTCCACAGGCCCCACCGCCAGCGGATGGTTTGCCTGCCCACCGATCATGGCGTCCAGCAGGCCGGGTACATCCTGCGGCGTCACCGGCCCGAAACCCTGCCGGCCCTGCCCGCTGTCGCACTCGAGCAGCGGCTCGAGCCAATAGAGGCCACGGGAACTGGTGCGCCGAATGTCCAGCTGCACATTGCGCCGCTCGGCCTCGCGCTGCAACGCCTCGACCACCTGGTCTGCGCCGACGGCTCGGGCCACCGAATCGCGGGGGACATGGACCTTCAACATGTGGCGCCCTCCCGGCAACCCTTGACCAACTCGCGTAGCCGCTCGGGCGTGAGCCGGGCGTGCACCTGACCGTCCAGTTCAAGGGCTGGCGAACAGGCACAGGCACCCAGGCAATAGACCGGGCGCAGGCTGATGGCACCGTCGGCGCTGGTGCCGTGGTCATCGAGCGCCAATTGCTCGCGCAGCTGCGCGGCCAGGGCCTCGGCGCCACGGCTCTGGCACGACTCGGCCCGGCACAGGCGCAGGGTGTGCCGGGCTGGCGCGGCAGTGCGGAAATCATGATAGAAGCTGATGACGCCCTGGACCTCGGCCCGGCTCAGGTTGAGTGCGTGGGCGACCTCGCCGACGGCGGCATCGGGAATGTAGCCGACAGCATGCTGGATGGCGTGCAGTATCGGTAGCAGCGCACCAGGCGTTTCTTGGTGATCGGCCACGATACGTTGGACAGCGGGCAGGTGGAGCATTTGATCAGGCATACAGCGGACCTCGGCATCACGGCCCGCCCCTGTTGTTGTATTGGCGGGTTCCGGCGTGTTCTGCTGCGGCGCGCCAGCCACGTCACGGTTGCGTGGAGCAGGCGGCCTCCTTGCCATCGTCCATGCGTCTGCGCGCGGGTCCAATGGCATCCTGCAAGCATGGCACTTGCTGCACCGGAAGGTTGCGCGCGAACGACCAGGCGCATTCTGAAACCGACGTCCCACGGCTTTACGGGCTGATCGATCTTCGGGCTCGCCAGCACGCGCTTGTGCCCCCTGACGGTCAAGGACGTGCGAAAACCGCTTCCCAGGCACCTGCCACCGACACGTGTGGCCAGAACCGGCTCGACTCCCCTTGGCGCTAGGTTTAAGCTGGCGCCTTTTCGTACGCATGGAATCGCGTTTGTCTAGCACATACCAGGGAAGCTGCCTTTGCGCGGCAATCGGTTATGAACTGCTCGGCCCGCCCAAGGCCGTGAGCCACTGTCATTGCAGCCAGTGCCGCAAAGGCCACGGCGCTGCCTATGCCTCATACGGCAGTGTGCCGCGTGAGGCGCTGCGTATGCTGCGCGGCGCTGACCAGCTTGCGGCCTATGCCTCGTCCCCCACGGTGCTACGGCAATTCTGTGCAGCCTGCGGCTCGAGCCTGTTCTGGTCACGCAATGCAGGCCGATACGCCGATTGGATCTCAATCGCCCTTGGCACGCTCGATACCCCCTTCGTACCCACACGTGATACCCACCTGCATCTCGACGCCGCGGCGCCCTGGCACCTGCCATCAACCCTGCCGAACGAGATCGACCCACTGAAAAGGAAGCCCAATGCGTAAACTCAAACTCGCCCTCGCCGCCCTGCCGTTCTTCGTCATCGCCGGTTGTGGCAACGACGCCCTGGAAGGCACCTACGAGCAAACCACGACCGTGATGGGTATCCAGAGCCCGAAACAGACGTGGGAGTTTTCCAAGGACTACATCATCACCAACGGCAACAAGCTGAAGGTGGATGAATGGGAGCGCAAGGATGACATGGTCACCGCGCGCAACAAGGATGGCATGGCGTTGATCAACGTACGCGTGCTCGACGGCGGCAAGCGTCTGGAGGCCGTCGGCGGTAGCGACATGGCCAAGAACGTCTTCGTGCGCGTCGACTAAAAGCCCTCGCGCCGCCCACCGCAGGTAAGTGCACCACTGCGGTGGGCGGGGCATGACACGCTACAGACCGTCTCCGCCCGGTTCAGAGCTTGAAGGTGCTGACCATGTCGTTGAACGAGATGGCCAGGCGGGACAGTTCCTGGCTGGATGCGCTGGTTTGATGCGCACCGGCCGAGGTCTGGGTCGACAAGTCCTGGATGTTGATCAGGTTGCGGTCTACCTCGCGGGCCACATTGGCCTGTTCTTCGGACGCCGTGGCGATCAGCAGGTTGCGGTCGTTGATCTGGGCGATGTTCCGGGCGATCCGCTCCAGCGATTCCCCAGTCGCCTGGGCCAAGGCCTGGGTGCTGTCGGCCAGGTTTCGGCTGTTGCCCATGGCCTTGACCGCATCGTCGGCACGGGCCTGAACGCCTGTGATCATGGCTTCGATCTCGCCCGTTGAGGCCTGGGTACGCGCCGCCAATGCCCGCACTTCGTCTGCCACCACCGCAAAGCCTCGGCCCTGCTCGCCAGCCCGCGCCGCCTCGATGGCCGCGTTGAGCGCCAGCAGATTGGTCTGTTCGGCAATGCCGCGGATCACATCGACCACCTTGGCGATGTCGCGCACGCTACCGGCCAACTCCCCAACGATGACCGTGGACTGTCCGATTTCGCTGTTCACGCTGGTTATGGCCTGCACGGCTTCGCGCGCCTGGTCACGGCCACTGGCCGCTTCCTCGGACGTCTGCCGGGAGGCTTCGGAGGTGGAGGTGGCGTTGCGTGCTACCTCCTCGACCGCCGCACTCATTTGCGTGACGGCCGTGGCGGCGAGCTGGATTTCATCATTCTGGCGCGTGAGCCCGCGGGTGCTCTCATCGGTGACGGCGTTGAGCTCTTCTGCCGCGGAGGCGAGCTGATCCGCTGCGTTGGCGATTTGCTCCAGGGTGCGCTTGAGGCCTTGCTGCATGACCCCCAGGGCGTTTAGCAGTTGGCCGGTCTCGTCGGCGTGACCTGTCGCCACGGGTTTGCTCAGGTCGCCGCCTGCAATGCGCTCGGCCGTATTGACCGCCAGCGCGATCGGTTTGCTGATGACACGGCTGATGAACATACCCAGCAAAATGGCGGCCACGAACGCCGCACCGATACCCAGGTACAGGTTGAGTTTGGCCATCGCCTCGTTGTGTTTTGCAGCTCGCGCACCTTCATCGATCTGCCGGTTATTGGACTCGACCATTGTGGTCAATTCGTCGAGCACGGTACGAAATGCCTGGTGCAATTCGCCGGCCATCAATTGCCTGGCTTCGGCCAAGTCGCCTCGTGCGATGGTGGCTACCGTCCGATCCATGATGGCCTGGTAGGCTGGCCAGTCCTTTTCCATGCGATCGCCAGCAAGGCGTTCATCATCGGCCAGAGGCGTGGCTCGATAGATTGCGAAAGCCTGCTCGCTGCTCTGCCGGTTTTCTTTCATGGACGCAAGAATGGCAGCGCGTTCAGCTTCGGGCGCATTGATTGCGGTAGCCGCTACAAGCCGGTAAAGGTCGCGGCTCTGGGCAATGGCACTGAAACGCGCCTCTGCAACTTGTGCCACTGACACGAGGTTGTTGGAAAACACCAGCTGCAAGCTGGACGAGAGCGAGCCGATTCCTTGGCTACCGACAACTCCTACACTCAAGGTGATCAGTGCGCACAGCGCGAAAGCGAGGTACAGCTTGACCGACAACCTGGCATCGTAGAACCAATTCATGAGTTAAACCCTGGAACGAAGTGAGAGAAAAACCAACTGTCAGCCGCGCATCATGTCGGCCGCCTGCTCGGTGGCCTCCGTCGTGCGCGTGGCCAACTTGCGTACTTCATCGGCCACCACCGCAAACCCCCTGCCTGCCTCCCCGGCACGTGCTGCCTCGATAGCGGCATTGAGCGCCAGCAGGTTGGTCTGGCTGGCAATGCTCTGGATGGTGCCGACGATCTGGGTAAGCTTGGTGATGTTGGATTCCAGGGTGCGCTGGTGCGCAGCTTCGGTCTCACGCATGGCAGACTGTTGATGCTCCCGGTCCACGTCCACCAACGCCCCGACCACACGTAACGGCGCGCCGTAGGAATCGCGCTTGGTCTGGCCACGGGCGCGGAACCAGCGGTACTCCCCGCTTTTCATTTTCAATCGGTACTTGATGTCGAACGGCGTCTTGCCCGTACGGTCGTTCAGGTGCGCCTGGAAGGCTTCCAGGCTGTAGGCCTTGTCCTCCGGGTGCAGGCGTGAGGCCCAGCTGTCCAACACGTCCGGGAATTCCTCGACGGTTTCGAAGCCCAGCAAACGGCGGAACTGCGGCGACCACCAGAAGCGGTTGCGCGGGTTGACCGGGTCACCTGCCACCACTTCCATATCCCACAGGCCTTCGCTGGACGCACGATTGACCAGGTCGAATCGGGTTTCCGAGGCGCGCGCATTGGCGTCGGCCTCGGCCAGCATCAACCGGGCGTTTTCCAGCTCGCGCTCAAGCTCGGCAATACGGCCTTCACGCTCAGCGGCATGCAACTCACGCGAGGTCCATTCACGTTGCACGTCTGTCCAACTGGCGGCAGTGCGGCCACCGTCAGTGTGTGTTTGCGGGAGGGAGGCAGCCAGCTGCGTGAGCGCCTGGCGCTCGCCGCGGTTACGAAAAAGATGAAGC
The DNA here is from genome assembly GCF_046231935.1 of Pseudomonas sp. KCJK9111. Lineage (NCBI taxonomy): Bacteria > Pseudomonadati > Pseudomonadota > Gammaproteobacteria > Pseudomonadales > Pseudomonadaceae > Pseudomonas > Pseudomonas sp. KCJK9111. Next base: position 40,362 of record NZ_JBJJMO010000029.1, read on the forward strand.
ATGGGTCGGTACTCGGAGGAAGACGAAAAAGACCAATCCCTGGCTTCGTTACCGGCTCACGCATGGCCATCGCAGGATGCGAGCGCTGCTGCCTGACCGGTAGTGCGAACTACGACAGCGGCGCAACGACAAAGGTTGCGCGGCAATGACATCATTACGATATCAATTATGGGAGGGAGTCGGGCAAGCCCGCGCCGGCCCCGCCAATCTGAGCTGAGAAGCTCAAATCCCGTCGCCGCCCGCGATGCACGCCTGCGCCGCATCCCCCAACATCTCTGCTGCCAACACCCGGAACCGTCGAGTCAGCACGTTCTCAGGCCGGTCGGATGAAAGGAGCAGATACGTGTAGAACCGCAACTGCGGGGTAAACGGCCGTATGTCGATGCCGGTGTGCAAGTACTCTGCCGCCACCAGCGGACTGACCACGCTCACCCCCAACCCTAGCCCGACCAGTGAGCACACAGTAGCGGCATGGGTGGCGTCCAGGTTGAGCACCCGCGGGTCATCCTCGGCGAACAGCCGGTCGAGCCGCGTGCGGGAGCCGTCGGTATGCGACAGCGAAATGAATTCTTCGCCCTTGAGGTCAGCAGGCGTCACGGCCTGCAAGGCACCGAGCCGGTGGCCCTTGGGGAAGATGCACACGCCAGGCACATCGCAGATGATCTGGGACTGCACGCCCGGCATGTCCTCGGCCACATAGGACACCAGGCACACATCGCAGAACCGGGTCGCGGCCCAGTGCGCCACGTTTGGCGAGTCGTTGGTGTGGATGGAAATATGAACGTGCGGGTTCTGCTGGCGAAAGCGCTGGATGATCTTTGGCAGCAGACCATGGGTCAGGGAGGGCACCGCGCCGATACGCAATTGCCCGGTACCTCCGCGCTTGAGGTGCTCGGCGGAGGTTTCCAGGCTGTGCAGCCCGATGAAGGCGCGCTCTACGTCGGCGAAAAACTGCGCGCCCTCATCGGTTGGCAGCAGACGCCCCCCTACCCGTTCAAACAACTTGAACCCATTGGCCCGTTCCAGTTGCGCGATCAGCCGGCTGACATTGGGCTGGGAGGTATGCAGCGCCTGCGCCGCTGCTGTCATGGAGCCGCTGAGCATGACCGCGCGGAAGGTTTCGATCTGCTTGAAATTGATGGCCATATCATTTCTGCATGACGGGTTGATGTATTGTCATTTGATTGCATGACGCGCAGATTTTATAACTACAACCACATCGACGTCTGCTCCGATGCAGCGCGATACCCCCGAGCGCATACCGGCAACAACACACATAACACCGGTGCTCCAGCGTCACTTCAGCTCTGCCCTTGTACTCACGCATCGCCCCCGCACAGTGGCGCGGTGCAGCCCGGTAATCAGGAGGCATCATGTCGTTCTCGTATAAGAAACTAAGCGCTGCACTGGCCCTGACGTGCGTGTCGTTGGCGGCGGTACCCACCGTTCAGGCCGCCGACCTGCCCGCCGTCCCCGCAGCCATCAGGGAGGCGGACCACCTGCGCGCTGGCGTGCGCTGCGACCAGCCACCGTATGGCTACCAGGACAACAAGGGTGAATTCGCCGGCGTCGAGGTCGAGATGGCCAAGCAGATTTCGCTATGGGCCCTAGGCTCGAAGGACAAGGTCAGCTTCACCTGCGTGACCGCCGAAAACCGTGTGCCGCAGCTGCTGGGGCGCAAGGTGGACTTGCTGATCGCCACCCTGGGCGTCACCCCGGAACGCCAACGGGTGATCGATTTCACCACGCCCTACCGGTGGGGCGCCAGTGACGTGGTGGTAAAGAAGGACAGCCCGGCCCGCACGATTGCCGACCTCAAGGGCAAGACCCTCGCCACGCTCAAAGGGTCGGTGCAGGCCAAATGGTTCGAAGACCACATGCCCGACGTCAAGACCCTGCGCATGAACAGCGCCGCCGATGCCTTGCAAGCCTTTCGCCAGGGCCGCGCCGACGCCTACACCCACGATGCCGCCACCCTCGTGGTAGTCGCCGACAACGACCAGGATGCCCGCCTGATAGGCCAACCGTTCCAGATCTCCGATGCCGCCATCGGCGTGCGCAAGAACGAAGCGCAGTGGCGCGACTTCCTGAGCGCGGCGGTATTGCGCATGCGCGAGGAACACCTGTTCCGAGACTGGGTGCAGCAGTTCGTACCCGAAAACATCCAAAGCTACTACATCAGCGTCTTCGAGCAGGCCAAGCCTGCCGAAGCGCTTTGATCGGCCGCCATCATGGAGTTCGACGTCCATTATCTGGTCGAGCAATGGCCTGCCCTGCTCGACGGTGTGCTGATGACACTGCGCATCACAGCCCTGGCCATCCTCTGCTCGCTGCTGATCGGGGTGCTGGGCGGGGCGGTGCGCGTCATGAAGATCCCGGTGCTGTCCCAGGCAGTGGCGCTGTACGTGGAGCTGATCCGCAACACGCCAATCCTGGTGCAGTTGTTCTTCATCTTCTATGGCCTGCCGGCCATTGGGCTTGGGTTGTCGCTGTTCTGGTCGGGGGTGGTGTGCCTGTCGCTGTGGGCCGGTGCGTACCAGATCGAGAACATCCGCGGCGGGCTGGCCACGGTGGAACGTGGTATGCGCGAGGCGAGCCTGGCACTGAGCCTCAAGCCCGTGCAGTACTTTGCCCTGATCGCCATGCCCATCGCCTTTCGCACCAGCCTGCCGGCGATGCTCAACACCGCGATCTCACTGCTGAAGAACTCTTCCTACCTACAGGCCATCGGCCTTGCGGAATTGACCTTCGTCGCAGTGGACCGCATCGCCACGGACTTTCGCGCCATCGAGATGTTCACGGCCATCTGCGTCATGTACCTGGTGCTGGTGGGGGTGCTCGCGTTGATGACTGCGCGGCTGTCCGCCCACCTGCAACGCCCTTTCCGGCAGTGAGGCGACCATGAATTTCCTACTCGAAAACTGGAGCTTCGTGTGCAAAGGGTTGTTGATGACCCTGTACCTGGCATTGGTGGTGCTGCTGTTCACCACGCTGATCTCGGCCGTGCTCGGCGTGCTGGCCACGGTCAAGAACCGCCTGTTGGGGTGGACGATCCATGGCTACGTGGAGCTGTTTCGCTCCATTCCGCTGATCGTCAACGTGTTCTTCATCTTCTTCGGTGCGCCGATGTTCGGTGTGGACCTGAGCCCTTTCGCCGCCGTTACCGTGGGCCTGACCTTGTGGGGAAGCGCCAACGGCATCGAGATCGTGCGTGGCGGGCTGGAGTCGGTGTCCAGGCATCAGTGGAAAAGTGCCTGGGCCCTGGGCCTGCGCCCCTGGCAGATCTACCTGCATGTGGTTGTGCCGCAGTCGATGAAAGCCATCCTGCCGGCCTATACCGGGTTGCTGACGATCCTGGTGCAAGCCACGTCCCTGGGCGCCCTTGTGGGTGTGGGGGAGTTTCTCAAGGTCGGTCAGATCATCATCGAGCGGGAAACCGTCATGACCGGCGTGAGCCCCGCCTTCGCGGTCTACGGCGTGGTGCTGTTGGTGTACTTCGTCATCTGTTCGGCGCTGACCTGGCTCAGCCGTTATCTCGAACGTCGTCTGGGTCGTCCGGCGGCACGTACTTCCACTGAAGAGGTTCCAGCATGCAAGCATCCAAAGTCAGTCGGCGCCTGAAGGAAAGCACCGCGCCGCAAGTGAACGAGTACATCTACCGCCCGCGCCTGGAAGGCTTTGCCAGCGGCTTCGCGAACCTGGGTAACGTCAACAAGGCGCACATCCTGATGCTGGCCGAACAAGGCCTGATCCGCGGCGAACATGCCAGCGTGCTGGCCAAGGGTGTGCTGGACATGGAGCAGGCAGGCCCGGATGCGGTCGAGCTGGATCCTTCGCGCGAGGACGCCTACTTCAACTACGAGGCCCACCTGATCGAGCAGATCGGCGCCGACATTGGCGGGCGCCTGCACACCGGTCGCAGCCGCAACGACATCCTGGCCACCCTCGACCGCCTGCGCTGCCGCGACCTGCTGATGGCCCTGATCGATGAGTTGGCAACGGTACGCGCCACGGCCCTTGACTGCGCCGAGCGGTACGCCGAAGTGGTGATGCCTGGCTACACGCACCTTCAGCCGGCGCAGCCGATCACCTACGGCTATTACCTGAGTGCGGTGGAACAGGCCCTGGAGCGCGACAGCAAACGCCTGACCCAGACCTTGGAATCGATGAACCAGTGCCCGCTTGGAGCAGCCGCCTTCGCCGGCACGCCGTTCGACATCGACCGCGCCCGCACCGCCGAGCTGCTGGGCTTCGACGGCTACCTGGACAATGCCCTGGATGCCATAGGCTCGCGGGATTTTCTGCTCGAAAGCCTGTCGCACCTGAGCAACCTGGCGGTGTTCTGGAGCCGCGTGGCGCAGGACTACTTCGTGTGGAGTACTCATGAGTTCAACCTCATCGACTTCCCCGACAGCGTCGCTGCCACTTCCAGCATCATGCCGCAAAAGAAGAACCCCACCGTGCTGGAGTACCTCAAGGGCCGCAGTGGCCATATCGTCGGCCTGCTGATGGGTGCGAGCGTGACCATCAAGGGCACCAATTTTTCCCATACCGGCGACGGCAATCGCGAAGGGACACGGGGCTTCTGGGAGGCTGCCGAAGAAAGCCTGCGCTGCCTGAAACTGCTGGACCTGGTGCTGCGCACCGCCACCCCCAACAGTGACGTGGCGGCACGCCGCGCCGGTGAGGATTTTTCCACCGCCACCGGCTTGGCCGACCTGATGGTGCGCGAGGTCGACCTGTCGTTCCGCGAAGCCCACCATGTGGTCGGGGGCGTGGTGCGCATGGCCATGGACCAGGGCCTGCCGGCCAATCGGATAACCACCCAGATGATCGACGCCTGCGCCCTGGAGCAGCTGAACCATGCCCTGCACCTACCCGAGCAGAAGGTGCGTGATTGCCTGGACCCGGCCAGCAACGTGCAGGGCCGCAGCTCTGCCGGCGGCCCCTCGCTTGGGTCCTTGATGCCAAGCCTGGCCCGCGCCAGCAAGCGCCTGAGCGCAGAGCGTACGGCCAACCAGCAGCGCCGCGAGCGCATGAGCGCGGCCGATCTCAACCTGCAAGCCCTGACCCGGGCACAGGCGGGCCTATGAGCACAATCCTGACGGTTCGCGACCTGCATAAAAGTTTCGGCCCCCATGAAGTGGTCAAGGGCGTCGACATGGACGTGCGCCAAGGCGAGGTGGTGGTCATCATCGGCCCCAGCGGCTCGGGCAAGTCCACCTTCATCCGCTGCCTGAACAGCCTGGAACCGCCCTCCAAGGGCACCGTGGTGGTTGGCGATGGCGATCAGGCGCGTGCGGCAGACCGCAAGGCCTTGGCCCGGCTACGCGAGGACGTGGGCATGGTGTTCCAGGACTACACGCTGTTCCCGCACATGACGGTGCTGGCCAACATGATGCTCGCCCCGGTCAAGCTCAGGCGCGCAACCAAGGCGCAAGCCCAGGCCCACGCCCTGGCCTTGCTCGAGCGCGTCGGCCTGCGGCACAAGGCCGGGCATTACCCGGCCGAGCTGTCCGGCGGCCAGCAGCAGCGGGTGGCGATCGTTCGCGCTTTGGCGATGAAACCCAAGTTGATGCTGTTCGACGAGCCCACCTCTGCGCTGGACCCGGAAACCGTCGGCGACGTGCTCAATGTCATGAAGGGCCTGGCGGCCGAGGGCATGACCATGATCGTCGTCACCCACGAAATGGGCTTCGCCCGCGAAGTGGCCGACCGCGTGGTGTTCTTCGACGCCGGCAAGGTCATCGAGACCGGGCCGCCATCCCAGCTCTTCAGCGCGCCGAAAGAGGCTCGCACCCGGCAGTTTCTGCAAAGCGTCCTGCACTGAACGAACAGCGTGTTCAACCCTTCTTCCCGCAGCCAGCGCCCGCTTGCACCGGCCAAGCGTGTCTGCGCGCCAGCCAGGAGTATTTCAGATGAACGAAGCGACCCCATCCCTGGATACACCGGGCATCCAACCCATGATCCAGATGGAGAACGTCAACAAGTGGTACGGCAACTTCCATGTGCTCAAGAACATCAACCTCAGCGTGCAGCCAGGTGAGCGCATCGTGCTGTGCGGCCCGTCCGGCTCAGGCAAGTCGACCACCATTCGCTGCCTGAACCGCCTCGAAGAACACCAGCAGGGCCGCATCGTGGTCGAGGGCGTCGAGCTGACCCACGACGCGAGGCAAGTCGAGACCATCCGCCGCGAAATCGGCATGGTGTTCCAGCACTTCAATCTGTTTCCGCATTTGACCATCCTGCAGAACTGCACCCTGGCGCCCATGTGGGCGCGCAAGATGCCGCGCCACGAAGCGCAAGCCTTGGCGATGCATTACCTGGAGCGGGTGCGTATTCCTGAACAGGCACACAAGTACCCCGGCCAACTGTCCGGCGGCCAGCAGCAGCGCGTGGCGATTGCCCGGGCGCTGTGCATGAAACCCAAGATCATGCTGTTTGACGAACCCACCTCGGCACTGGACCCGGAAATGGTCAAGGAGGTGCTCGACACCATGGTCAGCCTGGCCGAGGACGGGATGACCATGGTGTGCGTGACCCATGAAATGGGCTTCGCCAGGACCGTGGCGCACCGGGTGGTGTTCATGGACCAGGGCGAGGTGGTCGAGCAGGCCGCACCGGCGGTGTTTTTCGAGCGCCCTCAGAGTGAGCGAGGGCGGTTGTTCTTGAGTCAGGTGTTGCATTGAACAGGGGCGCCCCTTGGGCGCCGACTGTGCAGCAAACGGGAATATCAGCGACGACCCGCTCTGGCTTTCAGCGATTGGACCGAGCCGCGCATTTCCCGCAGGCATGCCCCGCACGTATTGGATGTTGGAGCAGCTTAACCTGCTGCTTCCACGTTTTTGAATACTGCCTCTACTTCACTTTCCAGTTGATTGATCGCGCCGAGGTACTCGATCAATTCCGCCGCCCGGCTGCCGCGCAGCCCGGCCGTGGTCATTTCCCCATCGACCACGTAGCTGTACACGCCACTGACCGCGAACGCCTTCAAACTTCCAATGTGCCGGGCCTGATCCGCCAGCGTCCCCTTGAACACCTGCCCCTCGAAAAACCGGCGCCGGGCTACAGGGTTTCCGAAGGCGACTTCCATGATTACCAGTTCGGCACGCGCTGGCGTGGCCGTGTGCGCCACATCTGGCGCCGGTGGGTGATTTCCATCGTTCTGGAACGGGGCGCACAGGTGTAGTTGCACTTTCAATACCGAGGCATCCTGCGCCAGGGTCGGCGCGAGTTTGTCGCGCACATACGTTTGCAGATCTTCAAGGCTTTGTCGCGGGCTCATGTGCACATGAATCCGGTCGGAATGATCGAGCCCATTGAGGCGCTCGTCCGCCAGCCGATTCACCACCATCATCGATCCCTGGGGCAAATCGTACGCGAGCGTTTCGTCGAACATGTTCTGCTCGTCCGAAAACAGTAGCGGGCTGGCTTGCTTGAAGCGTTCCTGCTGATCGGCGGACTTGAAGCCGATCTCTACACCGCCATCGAGTTCGTAGTCTGCGATCTCTCCCACGCCCTCGGCCAATGGCCAGAGGTGCGCGTCCTGAGTGCGCGAGAAGTGGTGCTGGATGTACAAGCCCAGCCCTGGCAGCCGTGAGCACAACGGGCCGTGCACGTCGCGCCAGTAGTGGGCGAAGATCGCGTGAGGGACACGTTCGCGTCTTTTGACGGTGGTGTAGCTGTTGAGGGTGATCGTCATGGCTTGACCTTGTTGAGCTTGCGGGATGTTTAGAGTCAGAGCCGCCTGTGGGGATGGCGTTCAGTCAAGCTCGTCGTGACTTGGCAAGAGGTAATTTGGCTTAACAGATCGAGAGGTTTCCCGGCCGAGAGGTGCAGTCAACAGGGACTTACGGAGTAGCAGACCTGATAGAATTCACGTTTTTGCGCTTGATCGTGGTCTGAGCACTAGACTTGGCTAACTGGGGCCCCTCTGTGAGGGGACGGCAGTGACCTGTCAGCCAAAAGCGCTAGACACTAGTAACCGAGAGATTTTCGAGTGCGCCCCCGAAACGCCAGAAAACGCGGCCAGCCCAATGGATACGGTAAGTGAGACGTTTTCTATTGCCCCCCATGATGGATTGGGCAAGTTTTCCCTACAGGGCCATGTATACGCCGCGTTCAGCAGCAAGCTTCATGGCTGGTACCATTTTTGTACCATCCATGTAGCGCCTTCTTCTCGAAAAGTTGAAAGAACCGATCACCTCACATTGCGAGGTAACGGGCACTACATCAAAGGCCCGCTCCTGAGAGCCTCACGCGTTGTAGGTCGCAGTCGAAAGATCGTGAAGCCGCCCTCAACACCACGAACCTCGTCTCATAGCGTGTCGTAGAATCGATCCTCACGAGGCGTGACGACCAGCACGATGGATCATCTGGCCGGCATTCCACCTGAAATTCCGTACGACTTATCTCAGCGGCAGGAAAACCAATACAGATGGGCCAAGAGGCACCACTACTCTCAAGACTTTTTGACACAAAGTGAGTTAGGCAAACCGCCAACAAAATTCTGATGTGCGGCTGCGACAACGTCATTCAGTTTCTGAGTACTCATGTCAATCTCAACTGTCCCTGCGCAAAAGAGGCTATCTTCACTGCCTGCTGAATAGCTACTGGGACGATAATCATCCCTCGCCATTTGTCTTTCACAGCATATCTTGGATAGTTGAGTACAGAGGATGTTAACAGTTGGAATCAGACGCAATGCCGAACTAACAATTTCTGGATTGGGGTTATTAAATTTAACCCGCCCATTCGAAAAAATAATGGACTCCGGCTTCACGACCCCCAACAAATCAGTCGTAAAAGAATCCGCCGCCCCTTCACCTGGCAATCCGCCATGGTGAGGAAAAACCAAATACTTAGCGTTCACATCAACTGAATGCCTGAGTATCTGATCTAAAGCAATTCGATCCATATCCCCTGTGAGCAGAGCTAGCGGCTCACCTTTAAACATAACTCGAAGCACGATACTTACAGAGTTACTAGTTAACTTACGACTATCTTTCGGGAGCGTTTGCCCCGGCCCTGACAATACCATCGCAGGCGACGGGGAAACAACCTGCAGATGGAGATCATCTGTAACTTCACACCACTGATATGGGCTACAGGAACTTATCCCATACTCAACCAACAACTGATCATTACGCATCTGGTCATCTATTAAATACCGCACATCTTCCCAGAGCATTGAAGTTTTGATCGAATCAGGATTAATGATTAGCTTTTTTACTGAATATTTAGGGTTAGATAGAAGAGTTATCAAGCCAGCCAAATGATCAGCATCGGTATGCGAGATAACAACCAAGTCAAGCTGAGTCAGATCCGCTTGATCCAGAAAGCGTTGAAGGTGGGTTTTTCCGGCAGTATCGATAACCACAACCCTACCGGCGTCTGCCAACACCGCCG
>NZ_JBJJMO010000030.1:0-49543 GCF_046231935.1 Pseudomonas sp. KCJK9111
CCGACGCGGGTTGTACCGGCATGAAGCAGCAGCCGGAACCTGGCAAAAGACCATTGATCTGGCAAATCTGCGGCTGAAAATCGTGTCTTTCGTCAAACGGTGACCTTTGCGAATGGGTACAAGCGCTTGGTAGCACTTGTGTCGCGTGAGTGCGCCCTGCGCTGAAGTGATCGGAATGTTTCATTAAGCATTTCAGGATGTGTCCAGCATAATCGAGGCGATTGATCGCTCAAAAACGAACAGATTTATGCTGGAGAACCGTCTATGCCCGCTTCGCCTCCCGCCCGGTCCAAGGCCGCGGCGGTTCTACGTGTCACATCTGGTAACTTCCTCGAACAATTTGACTTCTTCCTGTTCGGTTTCTACGCCACCCAAATCGCTTCAGCTTTCTTCCCAGCCTCCAGCGAATTCGCCTCGCTGATGATGACCTTCGCGGTGTTCGGCGCCGGTTTCCTCATGCGGCCATTGGGGGCGGTGATTCTGGGCGCTTACATCGACGATGTGGGCCGCCGCAAAGGCCTTATCGTCACGCTGTCAATCATGGCGAGTGGCACGCTGCTCATCGTCCTGGTCCCTGGCTTTGCCACGATCGGCTATTGGGCACCCGCGCTCGTACTGCTTGGCCGCTTGCTGCAAGGCTTCTCCGCCGGTGCTGAACTGGGTGGGGTATCGGTCTATCTAGCCGAAATGGCTACACCGGGTCGCAAAGGGTTCTATACCAGCTGGCAATCCGGCAGCCAACAGGTCGCCATCGTGGTCGCCGCTGCGTTGGGTTACGGGCTGAACCAAAGCCTGGCGCCGGCCGAGATCAGCGAGTGGGGCTGGCGAATTCCGTTCGCCGCTGCCTGCCTGATCATCCCGTTCATCTTCTTCCTGCGCCGTAACCTGCAAGAAACCGAAGCGTTCGAGAAGCGTCAGCATCGCCCGACCATGAAGCAAGTGATCGCCACCCTCGGCCGCAACTCATCGGTAGTCATCGCGGGCATGTTGATGGTCGCCATGACCACCAGCGCTTTCTACCTGATCACCGTGTACGCGCCTACCTTTGGTAAGACTGTGCTCAACCTGAGCGCAAACGACGCGTTGCTGGTGACGCTTCTGGTAGGCGTGTCCAACTTTATCTGGCTACCCATCGGCGGCACGCTCAGCGACCGTTTCGGTCGTAAACCAATCCTGATCGCCATGACCGTACTCACCTTGTTCACCGCTTACCCGGCACTGTCTTACCTGGCCCATGCGGCAAGCTTCGCGCACATGCTTGAGGTACTGCTGTGGTTCTCCTTCCTCTATGCGATGTACAACGGTGCGATGATCCCGGCGCTCACGGAAATCATGCCAGTCGAAGTGAGGGTAGCGGGCTTTTCCCTAGCCTATAGCTTGGCTACGGCTCTGTTCGGCGGTTTCACACCGGTCATGTCGACCTGGTTGATCCATGAAACCGGTGACAAAGCAGCGCCTGCTTACTGGGTCGCATTTGCTGCACTGTGTGCGCTGTGCTCGACGGTTGTGTTGTATCGTCGAATGTCAAGGAAGGACCGAGTTCCAATTTGAACCATCATGAGCCATGAGTTGCCAGGGACCAGTGTCCCTGGCAGTGCCGCTATCCGCCCAGAGTGTGGGTCGAGCGCTCAGGCCACGCAAGTGGAAAGCAGATGGAAGCGCCAATGACACCAGAGAGACCGGTGTCACTCCCCCTCAGTCCGCTGTTCACCTTATGGTTGCAGCGCAAGCCGTCACCCACGTCAGTGATCACCACCCGGCTCCACCCGCTGCACGGCAACCTGCTGGCGGGTGGTCATGTCGGCCAGTATCACCTCCCCTTCCTGGTGCGTCGGGGTGATCATCAGCGAGCGGACAAAGTGCTCGTTGCCGCCCTTGCGCTCCTGCACGTTCTCGAACGCCACAACGACCGTATCGTTGCGCCAGTTGCTGATATCGAAGCCGCCGGCGGCAATGAACTCGCGGATGTCGCGCACGTCGTTGAAGGTGTTGGCGGGCAGGATCAGCAAGCGGTCTTTGAGAAATACCTCGTAGTACTGGCGAGACCCAGCAGGCCAGTTGTGCGCTACCACGTGCTCGATGCGCCAGTGATGGACGTCGTTTTCATACACCACGACGCGTTCGACCTTGTGCCCGTTGCAGGCGGCGAGCAAGGGCAACAGCAACCCGCCAAGCCAGGTACGCTTTCGGCGCAGATTCATCCAGAGAGCCTCGTTATATCAACACAAAGGTATCATTTACCGGCTTTCGCTACCCGGCGGTTGAATTTACGGATGTCCCGATACTCCATCAGGCGCACGCGCATCTCGCGGTAACGCTGGCTGTTGATGATCAGCAGAGCCAGCAAACCGAACACCAGGACGGAAATATACCCCCCCATGTGCGGGCGATAACCGTAGCTGGGCAATGCGGCGAGCAAGGCAACCACGAGGATGCCGACCACACCGCGCACGCCCCAGGCAAAGCCACGCACCATGGCGATATGCGAGGCGGCGCTCACTACACCGGCTGCCGCCAGCACCATCACCGAGAGTTCAGGGTCTGAACCGCGCATATAGGTGGAGAACACCAGCGAGACGGTGCCGCCCAGCGCCATGCAGGAAAAGAAAAACTCGGCAATGAACACGCCGAAATAACGGGAAAGGAATGCTTGCAGTTCCTGGCCATGGGTCATTCGTCAATTTCCTCATAAAGCCCCACGGCAACCGACTGCACGAAGCTACTGCTGGCAAAACCCGACAAGCCGCCAATCGAGTCCTTGATCAAGGTATGCGTGGCGTGCTGGATTTGGGTGGGGGTGAAACGCTTGATCGCGGTACCCGCCGCCTGCTTCAGCTTCAGCTGCTTGGCGGTGAGCGACGGGTGCTTGATCTGCAGAAGTTCCTCGGCCAAGGCCTTGCGCTGCTGCCGCGACAGGCTCTGGAACAGCTCTCTCCAGCCCTTGCCGGTCGCCGCTTTGCGTGCCTGCAGGAAACGCACGGTGTTCAGGCTCGATGCGCCCACACCGGCCAGTGCTACGCCGTCGAGTATGCTCATTACCGTCTGGACCGTGTCATTACTGTCGAGCCAGTCGTTCTGCCCAGGGTCGAACACTTCGTTGAACACCCGGTACCCGCCCATCATGCACTGCCCGGTCCCTGCCGCTGCGGCGGCATAACCGACCGCCGTCAACACCATGCTGGCGCCGCCAGTGAAAGGTACGGCAATGGTGCCGCTGAACATGACGACCCAACCCAGGTAGGCCGACAGGCAACTGAAACTGGCGTTCACGGCCTCTGCCATCACCTTGCGCTCACGAGCGCCGGTCTGCAGCTGGGTCATGAACTGTTCAGGTGACTTGTAAGGTGGCGCCTCCTGCAAAATCACGCGCTTGGGCGCGATGCTGCAGATCGGCTTGAATTCGCGCAGGACGATCACGTTGTACTGGGCATCGATGTAGACAACACCCGCGCCAACGATACCCGGGTCGGAATCAATGGCCCTGAATAGCTTCTGCTGGTCGAGGGTCAGCAACAACCGCTGGCGTGCCATTTGCTGCCGGTAGCCGCCGAGCACGTCGGTCATCAGGTCTGTCACAACAACTCTCCTAGTTTCAAAAAGCCGCTGCGCCGGCGCAACCGCGGCCCAGGCAGGTCAGGCGACCTGCACACGGGCTGCGGGTGCAGCGGCGCGAGCGCAACGCAGCGTGGGGTTACACGTTCGGGCACGGTACCGGCGCCCAGTCACCCATGTCGGGGCTGCGGCACATCTTGTTGACCTGGTCCACGCCAGCGTTGGCCACCTGTTGGGCCTCGGCCTTCTTGGTGGCGGCCTTCTGCAGGGTCTTCTCGGTGGCTACGGCCTCTTGCGGCACGGCCTTGTTGACCTTCTTGGCCTGGGTCTTCTTGCCGGTGGTCTTGGCCGGTGCGGCCACGGTGGCGACTTCGGTACGCGCCACGCCAACCTGCTTGAGGTCCTGCTCGTAGGCCTGGGTGTAGCTGTCGAGGTTTTCCGCGACGCGGCCATTGACGGTGGCCAGCAGCTTGTTCGACTCCTGCAGGCCCGAGACGATCTCGGCCAGGCGCTTGCGCCCTTCGGTGTCGTTGATGCGGTTGGCCTTGCGGCCGTTGATCAGGCTGGTGAACTCACGCTGGTAGCAGCTTTGCGAAGCCTTGGCATAGGCCGTAGTGCGGTCCAGGTCGGCGGCGCTCTTGTCGATGTCGGTGGCGTACGAGGCGATGCGCTGCTTGTCGTCGCTGATCTGCTTCTGGCGCTCGGTGTAGTAGCCGGCGGCGCCACCCACCAGGGCACCACCTGCTGCACCGATGGCGGCATTGCGGCCGCGGTTGTCGCCGTCGATCAGGGCGCCGGTCAAGGCACCGCCGAGGGCGCCGATGACCGCACCGCTGGCCACCGAGCGGGTCATGTCACCGTCGGTGGAACGCAGGTGCTGCACCGGCTCGTAGCAGCTCGGGTAGTACTCGACCTTGGTCGTGGCACCCACCTTGGACACCGGCGAGCTGGAGCAGCCGGCGACCAGGACGGTGCTGAAACCTGCGGCGAGCAGCAGGGCGGAACGGGCATGGGAAGCCGTGAAGAGGGTCTTGAGCATGTCACTTTCTCACGTGGTTGGTTAAAACGGCGGGCCTCATGCCCACCGCGGGTACGTCAGGCAGAAGCCACTACTACGAGGGCCGCGCCGCGGCCGATGCCAGGAGCTCCTTGAGGATCGTCGCCGGGTCGGCCCGCCGGTTCTGGCGGTACTCCCCAACGTGGCGGACGAACAGGGTCGCACGGCTCACCAGGCTGTTGCCCAGGACCGGCTTGCGGTTGAGTTCTTCCTTGACCCGCTGGAACTGCGCCTGGATCACCGCCTCGGTGTAGCGCGTGCCACTGGCCAGGTTGTCGATGTAGATCGCCACCGCGCCATCGAGGGCGGCGCGGCCGTTGCTGATGGCGGCGGCGTACATGCGCACGCTGGTCTGGTCACCGCGCGCCTGAGCCTCGGCCTGGGTGTTGCGCAGGTTGGTCAGGCGGATGTTGTAGTTGTTGATGGTCTCGGCCACCAGCGCGGCGGACTGGATCAGGTTGCCGGCAGCTTCCTCGCGCTGGCGGCCGATCAGCGACACGCTGCGCTTGAGCTCTTCGTTGACCAGGCCCAGCTCGGCTTGTTGGCGTGGGTCGGTGGTGGCGGCGATGATGCTGTCCAGGCGCTTGGTCGGGTCCTGGGCGACGTCGATGTCATCGGTCAGGCTGGTCAGGCGGCCTTGTTTCTGCCACTGCTCGAACAGTTCCTGGTAGCGCGAACGGGGTGCCGACAGAGCGCCGATGGCCACCCGGAAGCCGGTGGTCTCGTTGCGCTGTTCGGTACCGTCGGCGCCGAACAGCGGGTACTCGCGGCGCATGCCGGTGAACAAGGTCCCTTCGCCTTCCAGATAATTGCCGCCCTTGACCACGAAGCCGCCATAGGCGCCTTGCAGGCGGCCGGCATGCACCAGCTGGAACGACTCCTGGACCATTTCCGCAGCATTGCCGATCATATCGAACAGCCCCAGCGGGTTTGGCAGGCGGGTGCCGATCGGCATCAGCCGGGCAGCCTGCCCGGTGCCACCGGCCACTTGGTTGAACACTGCCCAATCGGCCAGCGGCCCGTCGCTGTCACTGCCCGGCACCTTGCGCGGGAACAGGCGCCCTTCCAGCTCCTGGCGGCTCACCGCCGAGCCACCCCGGGCAGCGAACTCCCACTCCACTTCGGTGGGCAGGCGCACGAAGCCGACCCCGCCGTCCTCGGCCTTGCTGCCACGGCCACTGACCGGCAGCAGCTCGCGGTGATGCTTGAGCAGCCAGGCGCTGTACACCGCAGCGAAGCGCTCGGCCTCGAAACGCGACAGCTTGACCTTGGGCAGGCGCCCGGCCGCCGTGGTGTCGGGCTGGCAGGCCGGCGCCGGCTCGCCGCTGGCCAGCGATTGCGCCTGGGCCATCACCTGCGCGTATTGGCGGGCGCTGACCTCGTACTTGCCGATGAAATACATCATCGGCTTGAGCGGGCCGGTCTGGTCGAGCCTGGGTAGGCTCGGGGCGACGGCTTTCTGCCAGTCGGCGGAAAGGTCGTGCAGGCTGAACTGGCCGTTGATGAAGTCACGCCGGTAGCCGGAAATGAACGACTGCTGGTAGCCGGCCTCACCCTCGCTGAACGGGTAGCCGAGGTTGACCTCGCGGTCGTCCAGGCTGCCCTGGGCCAGCACATAGACACTGCGCAGCACCAACTCGCCGCCGCACGGCAGCGGCAGGCTGACGTCACCCGGCAACGGCTTGGGGTTGTCCAGCTTGCTGGTGTCGACTGCCGGTGCCGGTGCCTGTGTCGGGGCGCTGGCAGCGGTGGCCTGCGGCTTGGCAGGCGGATCTTCGGCGCCTGGTGAGCAGGCGGCCAGGCCCAGCGTGGTCAACAACAGGGCCGCAGCCCCAGCGCGAAGTTCAGACATCACGGATTCCTTGACTGGCATCGATGCGCGTCACCCGCCAGCCGCCCAAGGCAGCGGCGGCGGTGCTGGCCAGCAGCACCGCAGACAACGCAACGAGGTAATGCATCGGCAACAGATGGCTGGCGTGTTCGCCGGGCACCTGCGTGAATATTCGGTTCAAGCCCTGCTCGGCCAGCAGGTACAGGCCGCCGGCTGCGGCCGCCGCCAGCACGCTGCTGTACAGCGCCTGCAGCACCACGAACAGCAGCAGCGCCGCCGTGCCGAACCCCAGCAGGCGCAGCACCGCCAGTTCGCGCTGCTTGCGCTGTACCGCCGCCAGGGCACCAGCGGCGACGGCAGCCAGGGCACCGGCCACGGCCAGGCTGGTGATGATCCAGAACACCAGGTCGAGGTTGCGGCTGAGCGCCTGCACCTGGGCGATCTGCGCCGCCTGGGTCGATACCAGCCACTTGCGTTCGGCGAAATACGCGCGCAGCGGCTCGACATCGGCCAACCCCCGGGCATACAGGCGAAACGCCGGGTACACCCGCCGGGTATCGCTGCCTGCGGCCTCGCCCGGCCAGCCCAGCGCCGGCACGCCGCGCCCGTCGCGGTAGTCCTCGACCGCCTCGAGCAGGGCCAGAGAGGCGAACAGGCCATCGCGCTCAAACGCCGCCAGCGGCAGCACCGCCGCCACCTGCAGGCGGGTCTGGCGCCATTGCAGCTGGCCGGCCTGCTGCCGGCTGAAGCTGGCCTGCAGCTCGTCACCGGCCGTGGCACCGAGCTTTTCAGCGGCGGTAAAGCTCAATACCACCTGCTGCAGCCCCTGCGGCGGCGTCACCTGCTGCAACAACGGATCGCCGGCAGCGGTCGGCAGCATCTCCACGGTCACCGCACGCCCGCGTGCCGGCAGCAACAGCTCGGCGGTAGCGGCGATCTGCCGGGGACGGGCGATGGCAAAGGCAACGTCCGGTCGCTGCGCCAGTTCGTGGATGAAATCGGCGCCGAAACGCCCCCCGCCCAGCGGCACGATCTCGCGCACCGCCGGGTCGCGTTGCAGGCGCTCGGTCAGGCTGCCGACCAGGCCGAACTTGAGCCCGAACAGCACCAGCAACGGTGCGATCACTGCGACCAGTGCCAGCACGCTGCACGCCGACAGCCGCGCATCGTTGCGGTAGTCCTGCCAGGCCAGGCCGGCGATCAACCACGCGCGCATCAGCAGGCCTGCCCCAGTGTGGCGGTGACGCCGCCGTCGGCATCGCGGCGGCAGGCCATGCGCAGCACGCTCAACCCGGCCCGGCGTGCCAATGCTTCGTCATGGGTGGCCAGCACACAGGTCACCTGGCGTGCCTGGGCCTCGCGCAGCAGCAGCTGCATGACCCGCTCGGCGTTCACCGGGTCCAGCGCTGCGGTAGGTTCATCGGCCAGCAACAACGCGGGCGCATGCGCCAGGGCGCGGGCACAGCTGACTCGCTGGCGTTGCCCTAGCGACAACGCGGCAGGCTTCTTGGCCAGCTGATCATGCACATCCAGCGCTTCGGCCAGGCGCTCGACGCTGCCGTCCTCGGCTAGCCCCAGCAGCTGCCGGGGCAGGCGGATATTGCCGCGCACATCCAGAAAGCCGAGCAACCCGCCAGCCTGCAGCACGTAGCCCAGCTGGCGGCTGCGCAGCGCTGCCAACCGGTCCAGGCGGCCCTGCTGCCACAGGCCGGCCACGTCGCTGCCGGCGACGACGAAAGCGTCGGCGGCATCCGGCGCCAGCACCAGCGCCAGCAGGTCGAGCAAGGTGCTCTTGCCGCAGCCGCTTGGGCCGACCAGCGCCACCCGCGCGCCCGCCGCCAGCTGCAGCTGGTCAATTTGCAGGCTATAGCGCTGGGCGCCCTGCCCCCGCGTCTTGCGCACCCCGTGCAGGCTGATCATCACGGCAGCGTCGACAACGGCACACGGTACAGGGCATCGCCGGGCTCGGCCTTGCCGAAACGCACCCAGTTGGCCATGTCGTTGTGGAAGGTTTCGTACAGGCGGATCTTCGAGTCCAGCTCGTCGATGAAGTCCTCCTGTTCGGCCACCGACAGCGACAGCCACAGGTCTTCGGTCATGCTCAGCGACTTGCTGCGGTACGGCAGGCCTTCGAGGTATTCGCCGAGTACCCCGCCCTGGGCCAGGTTGGCGCCCTTGGGCAGCGCGCCCGGGTCGCGGCTCATGTAAGCACTGGCGCTGGCGATTTCGTTGAAGAAATCGCCTGGCGAGCTGCGGGTCTTGCGCGCGGCATCGACGATCAGCTTCAGCGACTGCTGCAGGTCGTTGAGCTGCAGTTTGGTCAGCATCACGCACACTTGCAGGCTCGGCAATGCCGGGTTGATCAGGTCGCGGTCGGCGGCCCAGGCGCTGACCAGCTGCGGCGCCTGGCTGGCGCCGGCGCGGCCGAGGAAGTCCATGTGCATGGCATAGCCGATGGCCTGGGTCTTGGCCGCCAGGGTTGCCCCGGCGTTCAGTTGCGGCAGCGGCTGCGCCTGCTGCTGGCGCACCTGGTGCACCAGCTCGGCGAACGTCGAGCCGATCTCGCGCACGCGCTCGCCAAAGGCCCCGACATCGCCGCCCGGCACGCCCACGTAGAGGTCGCCGATCTGCGGGTTGCTGTCGGCGGTCAGCACGCGGTACTGGCTTTCGGCTGCGCCATGGTTGTTCGCCCCGGCTGGCGTGCGCAGGTGCAGGGCATAGATCTTGATCTGCTTGCTCAGCGCAGCCTGGCGGACCTCGGCCTCGTTCATCTGTGTGCTGCTGTAGGGGTCGTTCTTGCGCAGCGCGCCGGCATCGCTGACCAGCAGCACGATACGCCCGCCGTAGCCGGACCAGTCCATGCCCTCGACGGCCTGCATCACCCCGGCGAAGGCATCTTCATTGAACGAATGGCTGGAAACGCTGGTGGCCTTGACCTGCGCGGCGGCCTTGAGGAAGCGCGCCGGGTCGCGGCCCTGCTCCAGGCTGACCAGGGTCTTGCTCAGGTAATCCAGGCCGGGGGTGCGCTTGACGCTGTTGCGAAAGCCCACCAGGCCGAAGCTGACATTGTCCAGCTCGCCACGCGCGGCCAGTTGCGCCTGCAGTTCGCTGACCACCTGGCGCACCCGGTCGATGTACGGCTGCATGGACACCGACGTATCGACCACCAGGACGATGCCGGTGCGGAAGCGGTTGTCCGCCATAAGCGCCGCGCCGGCAGCCGTAGCTGGCTGGCTGCGCGCGCGGCTGCCGGGGTCGATGGAGGCGACGTTGAGCAACTGCACCGGCTGACCATCGGCACCGAAGCTTTCGCGATAGTCGAAGATCGGCATCAGGTAGAACTGGTTCTGCGGCACCGCGCTGGCGGCCGGCTCCAGCGCCAGCACCTGCGGCGCCTGCTCCGGCTGCTGCTGCGCCTTGAGCAGCTCGGCGCGGGCCTTGCCGCTGTCGTCGAGCAGCTGCTGCAGGTCATCGGCCTGACGCATGAACATCACCGGTGAACGGCCGGAACGCTCGGTGAACTTGAGCACCAGGCTCTGCTTCCAGTCACTGGCCTGGGTCGCCGGCAACCAGCCATCGCGCTGGCCGGCGCTGGAGGTGCCAACTTCCAGCCACTGCTGGCCGTCGATGTCCTTGCGCTGGTACACGTACAACACCGAAAAAGCCGGCAGGGGTTCACCCGCGCTGTCGCCGGGCCGCGCCAGCAGTTGCGCCTCGGGCTTGCTCAGCACGCGCTGGAACAGGGTTTTCTTGCCGGGCATCAGTAATGGCCGGCCATCCTCACTGGCGGCGAGTGGCGGCGTGGCCGGTGTCTGCACCTGGCTGGCGGCTTGCGTCACGGGCGGCGGCGCAGCCAGCTGGTCGCTATCGGCCGGCCACCACAACCAGGTCACCCCCAGGCCCAGCGCCGCGGCGATGGCCACGGCCAGCAGCGCTTTGGCCGGTTTGCCCGGGCCGGCTTGCGCTGGCGCGCTCGGTTGCGGCCGGGTCGGCTCGGGTGCAGGCGCGGGGCTGGCGACTGGCGCAGCTACGGCCTGCGGGATATCGATGGATACCGGCGTCAGTCCGCCCAGCTCAGCCTTGCCCGGCATCGCCACCGGCAATGGCCGGATCACTGTGCTGTCCTGGTCATCGACAGGCAAGCGGTCGAGTGCTGCCAGCAACGCGGCAGCATCGGCAAAGCGCTGCTCGGGGTCCTTGGCCAGCAAGCCGCGCAGGATGCTCTGAAAGCGCCCGTGCTCGATCGGCAGTTCCGGCAGCGGCTCGGTCAGGTGCGCCAGTGCAGTCGACAAGGCATCGGTACCACGGTAGGGCAGCTCGCCGACAAGGATCTCGTACAGCACCACGCCAAGCGCATACAGGTCGGCGCGGCCGTCGATGTCCATGCCGCGCGCCTGCTCCGGACTCATGTAGCTCGGGGTGCCGACGGCGAACCCAGCCTGGGTGAACTGGGTGCGGTCATCCAGCGACTTGGCGATACCGAAGTCCGAGAGCACCGCCGTGCCGTCGGCGCGGAACAGGATGTTGGCCGGCTTCACATCGCGGTGCACCAAGCCCTGGGCGTGTGCATAGCCCAGCGCCTGGGCGATCTGCCGCACGTAGAGCAGGCCCTGCTCAGGCGCAAGCCCGGCGGCTATGCGCTCCTTCAGGGTGCCGCTGGGCAGGTACTCCATGGCCATGTAGTACAGCTCGCCGATATTGCCGATGTCATGGATGGTGGCGATGTGCGGGTGCGACAGACGCGCCAGGGTGCGCCCTTCGCGCAGGAAGCGTTCGCAGAAGATGGGGTCGGCGGCAAGGCTTGCGGCCATCACCTTCAGCGCTACCTTGCGCTGCAACGAGCGCTGGGTGGCCAGGTAGACACTGGCCATGGCGCCCTGGCCAATCTCGCTGTCGATGTCGAATCCGGGAATCTGCATGTTCAGGGTGCTCTTCAATTCGCCTTCACCACCACGGCGGTGATGTTGTCGGGCGCGCCACGGGTCAGCCCCAGGTGCACCAGGCTGCGGACCACCTGGTAGGGGTCGGCATGGCCGAGCACATCGGCGATCTCGTGGTCTTCGGCGGTCTTGTTCAAGCCATCGCTGCACAACAGGTAGGTGTCGCCGGGCTGCACCTGCACGCTCACCGCCTGCAGGTCGAGCTGGTCCTCGACGCCGATGGCGCGGGTGACGATGTTGCCGCGTGGGTGCATGCGGGCCTCGGCCTCGTTGAGCAGGCCGCTGTCCTGCAGTTCCTGGACATAGCTGTGGTCATGCGACAGGCGCTCGATGCGGCCATCGCGCAGGCGGTACAGGCGGCTGTCACCGGCCCACAGGCCCACGGCGCGGTCGCCGCGTGCGGCCAGTACCACCACCGTGCTGCCCATCATCGCCACGCCCTGGCGCAGGGTTTGCTCGCGCACCGCACGGTTGACCCGGGCCAGGGTGTCGCGCAAGGCCTGGGTGAATTCCTCCAGCCCATCGATCAGCGGCAACTGGCGCAGGCTGTCCACCGCCAGGCTGCTGACATAATCGCCGGCGGCATGCCCGCCCATGCCGTCGGCAACGGCCCACAGGCCATCCCAGGTCAGCTCCAGGCAAGCGTCTTCGTTGATCTTGCGGACCATGCCGACATGGCTGTAGCTGGCCGCGCTGTAGCGCACGCTGCTCATGCCGGCCTCGCCTGGCTGCCCAGTAAAAATGCGGCGAACTGCTCGCTGCGTGGCAGGCCCTGGCTGCGCAACAGGCCTGGCGCGATCCGCTCGCTGCCTTGCCCCCACCATAGGCTCATGCCGTCACAGGCGCATTCGGCCAGGGCCAATGCCCGGCCTTGCGAGGTGGTGCCGTTCAGCCGCTGCAAGCCGCCCACGGTCAGCCGTGGCCTCTGCAGCAGTGGGGGGGCGTCGCGATAAGGCTGCAGGGCTGCCGTGAAATGCTCGAACGTTGCCTCTGCTGCAAGCGTGCCCAGTAACGCCGCCTCGACCCCTTCGAACCATTCATCGGCGCCGCCAACGATACCCGCAAGTGCCACGCCGGGCTCCAGCAACTGCGCCACGCTCAGCGGAAAGTAGCGCCCGACCCGATCGATGCTCGGCATCAGCACGCCGACCACCGCTTCCGGGCCACACACCCCGGGCGCCAGGGCAAAGCGCCACAGCGGGCTGACCAGGTAGGCCTGCAGCCAGCCCTCGCCAAGCGCCTGCTGGCTGGCCTGGATACCGGCAGCCAGCCACTGGTCCCAGGGTTGGATGAAACTCTGTGGCAGGCCACGGCTGACGAAGTCGCCGCGACAGGCCATTTTTCCGTAGAAACCCACGTCGTTCACAGGCGCTCCGGCAGGCTGAAACCGCTGACCACTCGGCTGCGGAACGGGTTGAAGGCGCTGCTGGCACGCAGCTCGTACGACGCACTGGCGCCGTCCACGCGCAAGCGCAGGTTGAAGCGCTCCGGCGAGCTACCGGCCACCAGGTCGGACTGGTCGAGCAGGCGGAACCACGCCCACGGCCCTTCCATGGTCAACCCAGAACGGCCGCTGGCCGCCGGCGGCGCGATCGCCAGGCGCACCACGCCGATGCTGTTGGAGTTGGGCCACTGCAGCGCCACCGGGCGGCTCGGACCGTGGTCGTAGCTGACCTGCTGGCCGTCGAGGTCGAGCAGAAACTGGGTGATGTTGGCGTCCATCGCCACTGGCTTGAGCTCGAAGCGCACGCCTGGCTGCAGGCCATTGCCGCTGCGGAAGAAGGCATCGCGAATGGTCGCCGCGCGCTGGAAGGTGTACAGCACGTTGCTGTTAATCCCAAGCTTCTGCGCCGCGCCCGGCTGCCAGCTCCAGGGTGTGCTGGAGGTGTTGACGTAGGGCTGCAGGTACTTGCGGAAGTAGCTGTCCATCACCCCGCCAACGCCGAAGAACTGGCCGAAGTCTTCCAGGGTGGCGTCGCGCGAGCTGCCGGCCACCATCGGGTAGCGGCCGCTGAGCGACTGGCGGTAGACGTTCAGCACTTCGCTGGCCCAGGCGGCGTTGAGCTGGTTGCGCACCCCGCCCATGACCACGCCGTGGGTCGAGCCGAGTACCGAGCTGACCAGGTTCTGCACCACCTTGGGCTGGCGCGCCGCGCCCAAGGCAACCCGTTGCGCCGCCGCCTGGGCCTGGTTCTTGGCCTCGCCCAGCAGCGCGTCGCCGCTGGCACCGACCATGGCGCTGACTTGCACGTAAAGCGCGTTGAGGTCGGTGAGCAGGCCGTCGATGGCGGCCGGCTGGCCTTCGCCGCTGTCAACCAGCGCAGCCAGTTGGGCAAAGTGCGCGGTCACCGGGTCGTGGGTGCGGGCAGCAGGGCTGTCGGCCGGCAGCGGGGCGTCGCCGAGCAGGCCGCCCAGACGCTGGCGTAACTGGTCGACACCGGCCTGTTGGGCCTTGTCCTGAACCTTGTCGAGGGTGGTCGGCTGCGCCAGGTTGGTTTCCCGCGCCACCGCCTGCAGCAGCTGCTTCATCGGCGAGCTGGGCCTGGACAGCACCCGCAGCACATCGGCGGCCTGGCCGACGCTGGTGATCGGCACGAAGTCCAGGTCGTCGAGCAGGGCATCCCACTGGCGGATGTAATCCTGGTAGTAAAGCTGCTGCACATCGTCGGCCAGGCGCCTGGCATCGCCCGCCTCGCCCGGCGCGCGGCCGAGTACCCAGCGCTCTTCTGCGAGCGTGGTGCTCTGCGCCAGGCTGGCAGCCAGAAACGCCTGGCGGTAACCCAGCACGGTAAACAGCCCCGGCAGCGGCTCGCTCAGCGGCTTGGCGCTCTTGAAGCGAAACACCAGGGCCGCATCGCGGCCGGCCGCGTCGCTTACGCGGAAGTCTTCGACCCCAGCCGGCAGCTTCTGGCGCTTGACCCGGTCGTAGACGCGCTGGGCCACCGGCAGCTGTTGCAGTTGGCGCCGGGTGTCGTCGATCAGGCGCTGGTCCAGGCGGGCATTTGGCGGGCGCTTGTCGAACAGCGCTGCCAGGTGCTGTTCCAAGGCCCGGCGCAGATCAGGGGCAAGGTCGCGAGGCAGCTGGCGCTCCCAGTCCAGGGTGATCCAGGCCTTGATGAAGTCCGCGTCGTAGTGTTCGCCGTCGGCCAGCATCAGGTAGGCCTTGAGCCCTTCGTAGAGGTAGTCCGACGGGCCGCCGGCGTACAGCTGCTCCTCGATGCGGGTCACCAGGCGCGGAGCGAAAATGGCGATCAGCAGCTTGCGATACAGGCTTTGCGATTCGCTTTCGAGCATGTCGCCCTGGTACAGGCCCAGGCCCTCGGCCCAGCTGGGTGGGTCGTCGGCCAGATGGCGCACGGTGTTGAGCAACGGCAGCACCTCGACGACGTTGCGCTGCGCCGGGCTCAGGCTTTGCACGCTCTTGCCCAGCGGCTGTAGGCGGCTGTCGACCTCGGCGATGTATTGCTGGTTGGCACGGTAGCTGAATGCCCACAAGGTACCGACCAGCAGCACCAGCGCCACGCTCATGGCCAGCGCGCCACGGGCGATCCACCTGCGCCGCCGTTCCACCTTGGGGTTGCTGCCGACCAGGCCGCGCTCGGCGAAGGCCACAGCCGTGAACAGTCGCTCGATGAAATAGCTTCGCCCACTACCGCTCTGGCGCGCCAGCTGCGCGCGGTCTAGGCCCATGCTCTGGGCCATGCTGCCGATCAGCCGGTCAATGGGGCTGCCTTCCTGGGTGCCGCTGGTGAAATACACACCGCGCAGCAACGCCCGCGCCTCGAAGGCGTTGGGCTTGAAGATGCCATCGAGGAAGCCCTTGAGGTCGCCGCGCAGGGCGGCGAACTGTTGCACAAAGCCGTAGATCAGGTCGCGCCGGGTCGGGTCGCGTTCCTGTTGCAGGCGCTCGACTAAGCGCTCGCCAAGGCGCTGTTCGAGCAGGCCGAACTCGTTGTCGAACTGTGCCAACGGGCTGTCAGCCCCCTGCTCGAGGGTATCCAGCGGGAAGGTCATGCCCCACACCTGGGCGCGCTCGTCCTTGCCCAGGTTGTCGAAGAACTCCATGAAGCCCGGCACCAGATCCAGCTTGGTCAGCATCAGGTACACCGGGAAGCGCACGCCCAGCTGGCTGTACAGTTCCTGGATGCGCGCACGGATCGCTACAGCATGGGCGGCACGCTCGGCGTCGCTGCCCAGCAGCAGGTCGGCCAGGCTGATGGCAATGAACGCACCGTCGATCGGGCGGCGCGAGCGCTGGGTCTTGAGCAGGTCGAGGAAACCCAGCCAGGCCGCCTTGTCGACTTGGGCGTGGCTGTCCTGGGTGGTGTAGCGGCCGGCGGTATCGAGCAGCACCGCCTGGTCGGTGAACCACCAGTCGCAGTTGCGCGTGCCGCCCACCCCGCGGATGGCGCCCTCGCCCAATTGCGCGGCCAGCGGGAAATGCAGCCCGGAATTGACCAGCGCGGTGGTCTTGCCGGACCCGGGCGGGCCGATGATCACGTACCACGGCAGCTCGTAGAGGTTGCGCCGCTCGTCACCGCCCAGGCGGGCCTTTTTCAGTAGGGCCAGGGC
The DNA here is from genome assembly GCF_046231935.1 of Pseudomonas sp. KCJK9111. NCBI lineage: Bacteria > Pseudomonadati > Pseudomonadota > Gammaproteobacteria > Pseudomonadales > Pseudomonadaceae > Pseudomonas > Pseudomonas sp. KCJK9111. The sequence goes on from NZ_JBJJMO010000030.1 coordinate 15,953, forward strand.
CTCGTCCATGCGCTGGCGCAGGGCGGCCAGCTCTTCGGCGGTGGCCACGCTGGCCGGGTCCGGGGCGGTCTCGGCGGCCAGGCTCTGCATGACCTTGGCCGCCTGCCGGCGCGCCTGCACGATGCGCCAGGCGCGGTAGGCGCCCCACACGGCGAACAGCAGGACAATCAGCAGCCAGCGCGGTGCAGGCGGCGCCAGCACTTCCAGCAACGGCCCGACAAACCAGATGATCAGGCTCAGGGCGATCAGGCCCAGCAGCGGGATCACCCAGCGAATGACAAAACTGAACAACGCCTTCACTCAACGCCCTCCGCCAGCACGGTGATTTCAACCCGGCGATTCTTCGCCCGACCTTGCGCGGTGTCGTTCGACGCCAGCGGTTCGGTGTCGCTTAATCCTTCGGCGCTGAAGCGCTCGGGCTGCCCTGTGCGCGCAGCGAGCAGGCCCTTGACCTCTTCGGCGCGCGCCTGCGACAAGGCCCAGTTGGACGGGAAGCGCAGTGTGGCGATGCGCTGGTTGTCGCTGTGCCCGGTCACCCGCACATTGCCCTTGACCTTGGCCACGGCCTCGGCAATGCGCAGTATCAACGGCTGGAAATCGCCCTTGATGCTGGCGCTGGCACTGGCGAACAGCTCATCGCCGCGAATGGTCACCACCGAACGGTCCACCGCATCTTCGACGGCGACCCGGCCAGCCTTGATGTCTTCGGCGAGGAACCCGGCCAGGCGCGGGCGCTGCACCGGCTTGGGCTGCACCACCGGGCGGTCCATGGCCTGCACCGGGATCTCGCCCAGCGCGTGGATACCACGGAACACCGGCTCGGCATCGGCAGCCAGCTTCAGGCGCAGACCGAACAGCAGCAGCAACAGCAACGCCACGGCCACCGCCAAGCCTACCCATGGCGGCACGAACTGGGCCAGGCGATCGCGGCTCACGGTCGCCCCGCGCCAGTGCGGCGACAGTTCGCGCTCGCGCTCGCCACGGGCGCTGCGAATCGCCGCAGCGGCGCGCTCGCGCAGTGCTTCGAGCTGGGCGCGGCCATCGTTCATGACCCGGTAGCGGCCTTCGAAGCCGAGGCTGGTGCACAGGTACAGCAGCTCCAGCAAGTTGAGGCGTTCGCGCGGGCTTTGCAGGCAATGCTCCATCAACTGGAATACTTTCTCGCCGCCCCAGGCCTCGTTGTGCACGGTGATCAGCAAGCTCTGCCGGCTCCAGTCGCTGGCACTGCCCCATGGCGTGCTGAGCACCGCCTCGTCCAGCGCAGTGCACAGTGCGTAGCGCGCCAGCAGCACCTCGTTACGCACGACCCCAGCAGCTTCGGCACGAGTTTCGAACTCGCGCAGGTAGGCCAGCAACTGCGCGCGCAGGCTGGCCGGCGCTGAGTGGGCGATGGTGTTGCGCAGACGGGTAAGCAAGGCCAGCAGCGGCCCGGCGGCCTGCTCCAGTGGGTTGAGGCCCATGCCCTGGCCGGGCGCCAGCGGCTCGGCCGGCACCTGCAACGGCGCGAGAGCCGGGGCCGGTTGCGCGGCGCGGCCCCCGGGGCGCGGCATGAACTGGGTACGGTCGTTGGCCAGCGGATCGTCCGGGTGCATCGCGGGTTATCCTCGAATGGCCCAGAAGGCCAGGCTCAGGCCGGGGAATTCGCCGGCGACGTAGAAGGCAAAGCCACCGGAATGCTGCAGCTGCTTCCAGTGTTCGCTGCCACGGTCGAGCTCGAAGTAGGTGGAACCGGCGTGGAACGGAATCTGCCGTGGCGCCACCGGCAACGGCAGCAGGCCGATGCCCGGCAGTTGCAGGTTGACCAGGTCGCGAATGTGTTCCACCGAGCCGATCTTGCTCTGTTGGCCGAAGCGGCTGCGCAGGGTTTCGCTGGGCACGTCGGCGCGCACCACGAGGATGAAGCTGGCGCTGTCGAGCAGGCTGCGGTCGGCGAGCATGCCGACATGGATGCCGTAGGCCTTCTCGACGATCGGAATCGCCACCGCCTTGCTGTCGATCAGCGTCGAGAGGGCCTCGCGCAATGCGCTCATCACCGGCGCGAAGGTCGCTGCCAGGTCGTCGTGCTGGTACACCGGGAAGCTGAGCGGGCGCCGGCCATCATGGGTGAAGGTGGCGAACTCGCCGGCCAGCGCCACCAACTCGCTGTACAGGCGCTCGGGGTGCAACGGGCTCAGCTGATTGAGGTGCTCGATCAGCGGCTGGGCGCGGTTGACCAGTTGCAGCAGCATGAAGTCGGCAATCTCCGACGCCCCGCCATTGGCCGAGGCGACCACTCGCCCGGCCAGCGCTTCGCCACGCTGGTGCAGCAGCCCCAGCAACTCGCCGCAGAAGCCGGACAACTGCTGGCTGGCCGCCACGTCAAGCAGCGGCGGGATGTAACTGTCATCCACCATCAGGGCACGGTCGGCGCGCTTTTCGCGGATGCGCAGCATGCCGAGGGCGGCGTAGTCACTCAGGCCATCCTCGCTGAGCAGCAGGCGCAAGGCGCGGCTGCCGAGGGCCAGCGCGGCACGGTTCTCAAACGGCGCATTGTCGTCACGCACTTCACTGACCCGGCTGATGTAGCGGGCGCCAGCGCTGGCCTCGCCTTCGTCGACGGTGTCGCGGGCCCCGGCGCGCTTGAGCGGCAGGCCTAGGTGGACCACGCCATCGCGCAGCGCGTCGGGCACCTCCAGCGGCGCTGGCGGCAGGTCGTCGCGGGGTATGTCGAACGGTGTGCCGTCGGGCAGCAGGCCGCGGGCACTGATGATTGCCACCTTGCCCTGGGCGAGCAGGCCCTGGTCGAACAGCAGTTCGGAGAAGCCCCAGGCAGCAGCGCTCAATGGCCGGCTGCGGGCGTCTACCAGGTGTTCGAGGTAGCGGTCGTGCTGTTGGAAATGCTGGGTCGTGATGAACATGCCTTCCGACCAGACCACGCGATTGTTCCAGGACATGGGGGCTCCGATTGCCTAGCGGGCAGGTTCAGGTTGGGGGGTGGCCTCGGCGCTGCGCACGTCACGCACATCGAGGCTGATCTGGTAGTCGCGCGGCGGCACAGGCAGCACGCTGCGCCACTGGGCCTGGTCGATCTCGCGATAACCGACCACCAGGCCGATGTGGCGCGTGGCGGGGTCCAGCGGGCGCTCGAGGCGCAATTGCCCGCCGGGCTGCAATAGCACTTCGTCCTGGTCGATCAGGTCGGCGCCGAGGGTGGCCTGGGCGCGTTCGGCCAGGGCAAAGTAGTCGGCGCGGGCGAAGGCGGCGCTGTTCTTCAGCTCGAAAAGGCGCACCCGGACCGGCGCCGGGGCGCCACCAGGGCCCGGGTTCAGCCCGGCGGCAGCGCTGAAATACAGGGTCACGGCGGCGCGCTCCGGCACCTCGTTGGCAACCGCGGCAACAGGCGTGTCCTTGCTGCAGGCCGCGAGCAGCACCAGGCTCATGGCGGCTACCAGTGTTATTGCTTTCATCCTTGTCCTCATGACGTACCTGGGCTTCCCCGATGCACTCAGCGACGTTGCGCACGGCTGCTGTGGACCTGGTAGGCGCGGCTGAATTCGCGGCCTAGCAGCTCTTGAAAATCGTCTTCGGCCTCGCGGGAAATCTGCCCGTAAAGCTCGGTAAACTGCTGCCAGCAATGCGCCTGGCGCGAGCCGCCGAACAGCTTGGCCAGCCCGGCAGCCGGTGCCAGGCGCTGCTCCAGGCGGGCCGGCTGGAAACACGCCAGCAAGTGCTGGATGGCAGCTTGCACACCGGCCATCACCGCCAGCTGGTGGGCGCGCAGATCATCGAAGCTCTCGCGCACCGCCTGGTCTGCCGGCATAAACGCCTGGTTGCCGTGGCGCAGCAGCAACAGCAACGCCTCGTCGGCATTGGGGGCGAATTTCAGCGGGTTGTTCTGCACCGGGGCAATGGTGGTCTGCTGCATGCGGAACTCGCCCTTCAGGCTACTGCGCGCACGCAAAACATCGATCAGGCCCTCTACCATCAGGCGGTAGCTACGGCCGATGGCCTCCATCTGCGCGGCGGCATCGGCGGCGTCGATGCGCAGGTGCTCGATGCCAGCGCCGCGCAGGAACGCCTGCAACAGGGCGTCGCTGGCCATGGCCGGTGCGGGCGCAGCGGCAGGCGGCGCGACCGCTGCCGCTGTCACTGGCGGCGCTGACGGTGGCGATATCATATCCGCAGCCGCAGCCGGGGCCGGGGCCGGGGCCACTGCCGCCGGCGCTGCAGGCGGCGTCGAGCCGAGCAGGTCCCAGTCTTCCGGGATCATCCCCGGGGTGGCAGTCGGTGCCGGCGGAGCCAACGGGGTTGGTGGGCGAAAGTCATGCTGCTGGGCAGGGACGTGGTCGGGCTGGCTGACCGGCGGCACGCTGGCCGGGCCGAGGAAATCGAACAGGTCAGGCAGGGTGTCATGGCTCGAAGCCCCCTGCAGGAGCGCAGCCGGCGCCCCGGAAATCGCCGGGGCAGGCATGGTCGGGGCGGCCATCTGGTTGGCCATCAGCGCTTCGAAACTGTGCGCCTGGGGCTCGCTTTCAAGGCTGCCAGGCAGGCTCGCGTCGATCCGCGCCTGTATCTCGTATTCACCAATACGGATAACTTCGCCATCCATCAACGGCTCACTGTTACCACGACGCAAACGAATACCGGCACAAACTAACTCGACACCATTGGTGCTGTCGTCGGTCAAGTAATACTGGCCATTCTTGGACTGGATCACACAATGCCGAGACGATACCAACCGTTCCGGGTCGGGAAGTACCCAGTCATTGTTAGCCGCGCGACCAATAGTGATGGCACCGCTCTCCAGCCGCATTTCCGGACATTGTCCAGGGGTAATCTTGTGATAGCTGGTGATAGTTAGGCAAAGTGCCATCATGCCTCCTTGCATCCGTTTAGAACGTCGATCCATCCATTCGAGTTAGTGCGCGAAGCCACTCGAACACCGCTACAACGCTTGATTCACGCGGCCTAAGCAAAAACCACAAATATATGAAGGGTATGTAACGCTAATGCCGTAGCCAAACCAGAATCCATGACGAGCGGTGCCTGGCTACTGCCAACAGCGTCACAGCAGGCACTCGGCGGCGCGTAGCTTACCTTGACACCTGCAAATAAATAAACCATAAATGCGCAACTTCGAAGTGCCAAAATAATATCATCGTGATACCACTTCGACACGCGTAAAAAAGTTTGTGCGCCAGTTCACATTTGCAAATTCGCACAAGAACACGCCCTCACCAAGGGCTGATAGGTAGATCGAATTCTGGTGTACGCATCGCCGTTGCTCGCCGCTGTTTCTGCTGACTTCCCCTGCGGCGAAGACCTCGAATATGACGCTGAGTTTCTGCAACTGGAGCGTGATGCCCAGGGCCGCCCCGAGCGCGTCATGGGCGATGCCGTTCAGCCCGCCGAGCCGCCGCAGTGGCGCGACATCGAGCAGGCATGCAGCCGCTTGCTGCAACGCAGCAAGGACCTGCGCATCACCCATTTTCTGTTGCAGGCCAACCTCGCCCTGCATGGCCTGCCGGGCCTGGCCACCAGCCTGGAACTGATCCGCGACCTGCTTGCCGAGTATTGGCTCTACCTGCACCCGCAGCTGGACGCCGCCGACGACAACGACCCCACGGTACGGGTCAACGCCCTGGCCGGCCTGACCTGCGACACCACTATCGGCCTGCTGCGCGACGCCGTGCTGGTGCGCTCGCGCGCCTTCGGCCCGGTCACCCTGCGCGCCGCATTGCATGCCGCCGGCGTGCAGCACTTCGCCAGCGAACAGCTCAGCGCCGAAGAACTGGCCGCCGCCCTGCGTGACGCCGACGAAGACCAGGTGCAGCAGTGCCAGGCCGCCCTGCAGCTGGCCCGCGAGGCGGTGGACGTCATCGAACAGCGGGTCAACGACCAGGTCGGCTCGGCCAGTGGCGTCGACCTGTCGGCTCTGCGCCAGCCGCTGCGCCAGGTGCAGCAGGTGCTCGCCGATTACGCCCCAGCCGGGGCAGGCCCTGCCCTGGCCGCCACCGAAGCACCGGTGACCACCAGCGAGCAAGCGCCGCCCGCCGCCGCCAGCCCCAGCGCCCGGCCTGCCGCCCGCCCGGGCGAAGTAAACAGCCGCGAGGACGTGCAGCAGAGCCTCGACCGGCTGTTGCAGTACTACGCCCGCCACGAGCCCTCCAGCCCGCTGCCGGTGCTGTTGCACCGGGCGAAGCGGCTGGTCAATGCCGATTTCGCAACCATTGTCCGCGACCTGATCCCCGATGGCTGGTCGCAATTCGAGAACCTGCGCGGCACCGAGGACAACTGACGCCCTCGGCCCGCATCAACACCGACGCCCGCAACGAACAGCGCCGCCGCACCGGCGACCAGGAGGAACAACGTGGCGAAAGACAGCTCCCAGAAATTCATCGCACGCAACCGTGCGCCGAGGGTGCAGATCGAATATGACGTCGAGCTCTACGGCGCCGAGAAGAAAGTCCAGCTGCCATTCGTCATGGGCGTGCTGTCGGACCTCGCCGGCAAGCCGGCCGAACCGCTGCCTGCGGTAGCCGAACGCAAGTTCCTGGAGATCGATGTCGACAACTTCGATTCGCGCCTGAAGGCCATGAAGCCACGCGTGGCCTTCAACGTGCCCAACGAGCTGACCGGCGAAGGCAACCTGAGCCTGGACATTACCTTCGAGAGCATGGACGACTTCAGCCCGGCCGCCGTGGCACGCAAGGTCGATGCCCTCAACCAGCTGCTCGAGGCGCGCACCCAGCTGGCCAACCTGCTGACCTACATGGACGGCAAGACCGGTGCCGAGGACATCATCCTCAAGGCCATCAAGGACCCGGCCCTGCTACAGGCACTGGCCAGCGCGCCGAAACCCGTCGACAACGAGCCCAAGGCCTGAGGAGACAGCCCATGAACGATCCATTGCGCGAAGCCCAGGCCCAGCCGGCCGGCGCCACCCAGGACCCGAGCGAATTCGCCAGCCTGCTGCTGCAGGAGTTCAAACCCAAGACCGAGCGCGCCAAGGAAGCGGTGGAAAGCGCCGTGCGTACCTTGGCCGAGCAGGCCCTGGCGCAGACCAGCCTGGTGTCCGACGACGCCATCGGTTCGATCGAGCAGATCATTGCCGCCATCGACGCCAAGCTCACCGCCCAGGTCAACCAGATCATCCACCACGATGATTTCCAGCAGCTGGAAAGCGCCTGGCGCGGCCTGCACTACCTGGTCAACAACACCGAAAGCGACGAGCAGCTGAAGATTCGGGTGCTCAACGTGTCGAAGACCGACCTGCACAAGACCTTGAAGAAGTTCAAGGGCACCGCCTGGGACCAGAGTCCGATCTTCAAGAAGCTGTACGAAGAAGAGTACGGCCAGTTCGGCGGCGAACCTTACGGCTGCCTGGTCGGCGACTACTACTTCGACCAGTCGCCACCCGACGTCGAGCTGCTGGGAGAGATGTCGAAAGTCTGCGCCTCAATGCACGCGCCGTTCATCGCCGCCGCCTCGCCGACCGTGATGGGCATGGGCTCGTGGCAGGAACTGAGCAACCCGCGCGACCTGACCAAGATCTTCACCACCCCGGAGTATGCTGGCTGGCGCTCGCTGCGTGAGTCGGAAGATTCGCGCTACATCGGCCTGACCATGCCGCGCTTCCTGGCGCGCCTGCCATACGGCGCCAAGACAGACCCGGTCGAGGCCTTCGCCTTCGAAGAAGACACTGATGGCGCCGACAGCAGCAAGTACACATGGGCCAACGCCGCCTATGCCATGGCCGTGAACATCAACCGCTCGTTCAAGCACTACGGCTGGTGCTCGCGCATCCGTGGCGTTGAATCGGGTGGCGAAGTGCAGGGCCTGCCGGCGCACACCTTCCCCACCGACGACGGTGGTGTGGACATGAAGTGCCCGACCGAAATCGCCATTTCCGACCGCCGCGAAGCAGAGCTGGCGAAGAACGGTTTCATGCCGCTGCTGCACAAGAAGAACACCGACTTCGCGGCCTTCATCGGCGCCCAGTCGCTGCAGAAGCCAGCCGAGTACGACGACCCGGACGCCACCGCCAACGCCAACCTGGCCGCGCGCCTGCCGTATCTGTTCGCCACCTGCCGCTTCGCGCACTACCTCAAGTGCATCGTTCGCGACAAGATCGGCTCGTTCAAGGAAAAGGACGAGATGCAGCGCTGGCTGCAGGACTGGATCCTCAACTACGTCGACGGCGACCCGGCGCACTCCACCGAGACCACCAAGGCCCAGCACCCGCTGGCAGCGGCCGAGGTCGTGGTCGAGGACGTCGAAGGCAACCCGGGTTACTACAACTCGCGCTTCTACTTGCGCCCCCACTACCAGCTCGAAGGGCTGACCGTGTCGCTGCGCCTGGTATCGAAGCTGCCTTCGGCCAAAGGGGCCTGACCGCCCCCGGGCTGTCTGACAGCCCTAACTGCACCCAACCGCCAACCTGACGCGTAATACCGAGGACATCATGGCTGTAGATATTTTCATCAAGATCGGCGACATCAAGGGCGAGTCCCACGATAAGGCCCACAAGGACGAAATCGACGTGCTCAACTGGAGCTGGGGCATGTCCCAGTCCGGCAACATGCACACGGGCAGCGGCGGCGGCTCGGGCAAGGTCAACATCCAGGACCTGTCGATCACCAAGTACATCGACAAGTCCAGCCCCAACCTGATGGCCCACTGCTCCAGCGGCAAGCACATCGACAAGGTCAAGCTGACCGTGCGCAAGGCCGGGGGCGAGAGTCAGGTCGAGTACCTGATCATCAACCTCGAAGAAGTCATCATCAGCTCGCTCAGCACCGGTGGCTCGGGCAGCGACGACCGCCTGACCGAGAACGTGACCCTGAACTTCGCCAAGGTCACCGTCGATTATCAGCCGCAGAAAGCCGACGGCAGCAAGGAAGGCGGCCCGATCAAGTACGGCTGGAACATCCGCTCCAACGTCAAGATCTGACCGACCGCGTCCGCGCCGCCTTGGCTGGCGTGGGCGCCCTTCCCTCACCTCACCCGCTTACGGTGAACCCATGGCCAAGCCTTCTTTCATCAACCTGTGGAATGCCTACCCGACTGACTCGTCGCCTTGCGACGGCGGCTGGGACAACCAATGCGCCATTCGCATGAGCATTGCGCTCAATGGCGAACACACCATCAAGGTGAACGCCGGCAGCTACAGCGAACCGCGCTGTGCTCATGGCCATGCCCGGGGCGCCGAGTCGCTGGCCAACTGGTTGTGGAAGCACCATCTCGGCGCACCCCTGCAACTGAGCGGCAGCGCCAACGACCGCCTCAAGCTCAGCGAGAAGCGCGGCATCATCTTCTTCAAGGATTGCTTCGCCCGTGCCGGGCAGGCATTCGACAACCGTACCGGCGACCACATCGATCTGTGGGACCGAGGCCGGGTCACGGGCTATTTCGCCGACCAGGCGCACCGATCCAAGGCTGTCTGGTTCTGGGAGCTCAAATGAGACCTGCATGCACAACCCTGCTGCCGGCGCTGCTGCTCGCATTCGCCTTGAACGCGTGTGCCCAGGCGCCCGCTGCCCCTTCGAGCGCGGCGCCTGAGGTGACCTTGGGCGGCCACACCCTTGCGCTGGTTAACCACCAAGGCCGCTGCGCGCTGCGCAAAGCCGATGCCTCGCTGCTGCAACTGGACATGCCCTGGCCCTGCCAGCTCAGCCCAGGGCGCGACAGCGGCAAGCCACGCGTCGAACAATTCAAGGGGGCGCAGATCATCATTGTCAGCCATGTGCAGCCAGACCCGGCGCAACCTGGCCGTTGCGACAGCCAGTTCCAGGCCGTGCGCCAGCTCGGCACGCGCCTGGAGCCCTCCATCCTGGCCCGTGGCGGCAGTTGCTCGCGTGGCCCGGTGGACCAGAAGAACTTCGTGGGGCTGTTCGAGTGGTAGCCGAGATCGCCGCCCGCGACCGCCTGCAGCCGTCGCTGCTGGACCGCCTGACCGACGACAACCCGGGCAACCCGCAGGAAGCCCCGGACAAGCGCGTGCTCAGCCTGCACCAGCTCAAGGCCTCTGTGCTGCGCGACCTCGCCTGGTTGCTCAACACCACTTCGCTGCTCGACAGCGTCACCACCCTGGACACCCCGGCCGGGGCCTCGGTGGTCAACTATGGGCTACCGGCGCTGGCCGGTAACAGCGCCTCGAACATCGACCTGGCCGCCCTGGAACGCATCATCCACCAGGCCATCGCCACCTACGAGCCACGCATTCTCCCCCACACCCTCAAGGTGCGGGCCCAGGCCGCGCCCGGCGAGATGAACGCCAACGCCTTGAGCTTCGAGATCGAAGGCGACCTGTGGGCCCAGCCAGCGGCGCTGCCATTGCTGCTGCAGACCGACATCGACCTTGAGTCCGGGCATGTGCGTGTGGCCCCCGCCGAACGCCGGAGGCGTGCATGAACCCGCGCATGCTCGAGCTGTACAACCAGGAGTTGCAGCACATTCGCGAGAGTGCCGCGGAGTTCGCCAGGGAATACCCGAAAATTGCCGGGCGCCTGACGTTGTCCGGCATCGAGTGCGCCGACCCGTATGTCGAGCGCCTGCTCGAAGGCTTCGCCTACCTCACCGCCCGGGTGCAGCTCAAGCTCGACGCCGAGTACCCGACCTTCACCCACAACCTGCTGGAAATCGCCTACCCACACTACCTGGCGCCGACCCCGTCGATGACCGTGGTGCAACTGCAGACCGACCCCGACGAGGGTTCGCTGGCCAGCGGTTTCCGCCTGCCGCGTGACAGTGTGCTGCGCGCCAACCTGGGGCGCAACTCGCAGACCCCGTGCGAGTTCCGCAGCACCCAGGACGTTACCTTGTGGCCGTTGCAGGTGGCCGCCGCCGAGTACTTCGGCAACCCCGGTGCGGTGCTCGGGCGCCTAGCCAGCAGCGTGCCGCAGGCCCGCGCCGGCATGCGCCTGACCTTGCGCACTGGCGCCGAGGTGCCATTCGCCAGCCTGCCGCTCAGCCATCTGCCGCTGTACCTCAACGGCGCCGACGAAACCCCGTTCCGCCTCTACGAGCAACTGCTGGGCAGCGCTTGCGCGGTGTTCGTCCGCCAACCCGGCGCGGACTGGGTGGAGCGTATTCCCGTCGAACAGGCACTGCGCCCGTGTGGCTTCGACGACCGCGAGGCAGCATTGCCGGTGGTGCCGCAGGCGTTCCAGGGCTACCGCCTATTGCAGGAATATTTCGCCCTGCCGCAGCGCTTTCTGTTCGTCAATATCGCCGGGCTGGAACGGGCGGTGCAGCGCTGCAGCGGCCAGACGCTGGAAGTGCTGGTGTTGTTCGAGCGTTTCGACCAGAGCCTGGAAAGCAGCGTCGGCGCCAGCCAGTTCGTGCCGTTCTGCACCCCGGCGATCAACCTGTTCCCGCGCCGGGTCGACCGCCTGCACCTGACCGATCGGGTGCATGAGCACCACGTGATCGCCGACCGCACCCGGCCCACCGATTTCGAGATTCACTCGCTGCAGCGGGTCACCGGCTACGGTACCGGCCCGGACCAGGAATTCCTGCCGTTCTACGCCGTGCGCGACCCGTCGCGCTATGGCCGCGACCAGGCCTACTACATCGTGCGCCGCGAGCCACGGGTGTTGTCCAGCGACCAGCGCCGCAACGGTACCCGCTCCAGCTACATGGGGAGCGAGACGTTCATCAGCCTGGTTGACGGCCAGCAGGCGCCGTACCGCCACGACCTGCGCCAGCTGGGTATCAGCGCCCTGTGCAGCAACCGCGACCTGCCGCTGTTCATGAACGTGGGCGATGGCCGCAGCGACTTCAGCCTGGCCGACAGCGCGCCGGTGGCCGGCATCCGCTGCCTGGCCGGCCCGAGCAGGCCCAAAGCCAGCCATGCCCACGACAACCGCGCCTGGCGCCTGATCAGCCAGCTGTCGCTGAACTACCTGTCGCTGGCCGAACACGGCCAGGGCGCCGCTGCCCTGCGCGAACTGCTGCGCCTGTACGGCGACCCGCAGGACAGCGCCCTGAACCTGCAGATCGACGGCCTGCGCGAGGTCAGCAGCAAGCCCTGCACGCGGCGCCTGCCGATGCCGGGGCCAATCGTGTTCGGGCGTGGCCTGGAAATTACCCTGACCTTCGATGAGAACGCCTTCCGCGGCACCGGCGTGTTTCTGCTGGGTGCGGTGTTCGAACGTTTCCTGACCCGCTATGTGTCGATCAACAGCTTCACCGAAACTGTACTGCGCAGCAGCGAACGTGGCGAGATCATGCGCTGGGCCGCTAAACCCGGGCGCAGGCCGACGTTATGAATACCTTGCCGGCCATGCAGGCGCAGCCCTGGGCGTACGATTTCTTCCAGGCGCTGCGCCGCCTCGAGGCGCAGCACCCCGAGCTGCCACGCTTCGGCCATTCCCTGCGCCTGGCCGACGAGCCGGTGCGCCTGGGCCAGCGCTTGGACTGCGGGTTCGCCCCGGCGACCCTGGCTGCGGTCAGTGCCGACGGCGACCAGCCGGCGCGCCTGGAGCAGTTCTTCTTCGGCCTGGGTGGCCCCAATGGCCCGCTGCCACTGCACCTCACCGAATACATGCGCGAGCGCCAGCGCAACCACGGCGACGCGACCAGCAAGGCGTTCCTGGACGTCTTCCATCACCGCCTGCTGAGCCTGTTCTACCGAGCCTGGGCCGAAGCGCGCCCGACAGTCAGCCACGACCGCCTGGGTGACGACTACTGGGCCGCGCGCCTGGCGGCGCTGAGTGGCCGTGGCCAGCCCGAACTGCAAGGTCAGGGCGCGCTGGCCGACACCGGCAAACTGCACTGGTCGGGCCACCTGAGCGCGCAAACCCGCTACCCGGACGGCCTGTGCAGCATACTTGGCGGCTATTTTGGCGTGCCGGTGACGCTGGAAGAATACGTCGGCCAATGGCTAGAACTGCCCGAACGCAGCCAGCTCGGCGTGCGCGCCAACCGCCTGGGCGTGGACCTGTGTCTGGGCCGCTACGTCTGGGACCGCCAGCACAAGTTCCGCCTGCGCCTGGGCCCACTCAGCCTCGACCAGTACCACGCCCTGCTGCCCGGCGGGCAGGCTTTCGTCGAACTGGCGTCCTGGGTCGCCGAGTACCTGGGCCAGGAGCTGGACTGGGACCTGAACCTGATCCTTGCGCAGGACCAGGTGCCTGCGCTGCAACTCAATGCCGGCCAACGCCTGGGTTTCGACACCTGGCTCGGCCGCCCTCTGCACGATGCACGCGACCTGAAGCTGGCCCGGTACTACGCCGACCAGCCGGCCGCCGCCCACCACACAAGGAACCAGGACCATGGGTGAAATCAGCCGCGCCGCGCTGTTCGGCAAACTCAACAGCGTCGCCTACAAGGCCATCGAGGCCGCCACGGTATTTTGCAAGCTGCGGGGCAACCCCTATGTCGAGCTGGTGCACTGGCTGCACCAATTGCTGCAACTGCAGGACAGTGACCTGCACCGCATCGTACGCCAGTGCGATATCGAGCCGGCGCGCCTGGCCCGTGACCTGACCGATGCCCTGGACCGCCTGCCGCGCGGTTCGACGTCGATCACCGACCTCTCTTCGCAGGTGGAAGAAGCCGTCGAACGCGGCTGGGTATACGGCAGCCTGATGTTCGGCGAAAGCCAGGTGCGCACCGGCTACCTGCTGGTCGGCATCCTCAAGACCCCGAGCCTGCGCCATGCCCTGCAGGGGCTGTCGAGCGAATTCGGCAAAGTGAAGGTCGAGGCGCTGAGCGAACGCTTCAGCGAGTACGTGGGCGACTCGCCGGAAAACCACCTGGCTGCCACCGACGGCTTCAGCGCTGCGCTGCCCGGCGAAGCCAGCGGCGCCGTGGCGCCGGCGGCGATGGGCAAGCAGGAGGCGCTCAAGCGCTTTACCGTCGACCTTACCGAACAGGCGCGCAGCGGCAAGCTTGACCCTATCGTCGGGCGCGACGAAGAGATCCGTCAGCTGGTCGATATCCTCATGCGCCGCCGGCAGAACAACCCGATCCTTACCGGCGAGGCCGGTGTCGGCAAAACCGCCGTGGTGGAAGGCTTCGCCTTGCGCATCGTCGCCGGCGATGTGCCGCCGGCGCTCAAGGACGTAGAACTGCGCAGCCTGGATGTCGGCCTGCTGCAGGCCGGCGCCAGCATGAAAGGCGAATTCGAACAGCGCCTGCGCCAGGTGATCGAAGATGTGCAGGCGTCGCCCAAGCCGATCATCCTGTTCATCGATGAAGCACACACCCTGGTCGGTGCAGGGGGCGCAGCCGGCACCGGCGATGCGGCCAACCTGCTCAAGCCGGCCCTGGCCCGTGGCAGCCTGCGCACAGTGGCGGCGACCACCTGGGCCGAATACAAGAAACACATCGAGAAAGACCCGGCCCTGACCCGCCGCTTCCAGGTGGTGCAGGTGGCCGAGCCGAGCGAAGCCAAGGCCCTGCTGATGATGCGTGGAGTGGCATCGACCATGGAACAGCACCATCAGGTGCAGATCCTCGACGAGGCACTCGAGGCCGCGGTCAAGCTGTCCCACCGCTACATCCCCGCGCGCCAACTGCCGGACAAGTCGGTGAGCCTGCTCGATACCGCCTGCGCGCGCGTGGCTATCAGCCTGCACGCGGTGCCGGCCGAGGTCGATGACAGCCGCCGGCGCATCGAGGCGCTGGAGGTCGAACAGGCGATCATCGCCCGCGAAGCCGCCATCGGCGTGGCCACCGGGCAGCGCCAGGCCCAGGCCGACGGCTTGCTGGCCGAGGAGCGCCAACGCCTAGCCACCCTGGAAAGCCGCTGGGCCGAGGAAAAGGCCCTGGTCGATCAGCTGCTGGCCACCCGCGCGCAGCTGCGCGACCAGGCCGGTGTGGTCGACCAGGACGCGGCGTTGCCAGCAAACTCCGAACTGCGCGAAACACTGGCCGACCTGCAACAGCGCCTGAGCGCGCTGCAAGGCGAGAGCCCGTTGATTCTGCCGACCGTGGACTACCAGGCCGTCGCCTCGGTGGTGGCCGACTGGACCGGGATTCCGGTGGGGCGCATGGCGCGCAACGAGATCGAGACCGTGCTCAACCTCGACAGCCTGCTGGCCAAGCGCATCATCGGCCAGGACCACGCGCTGCAAATGATCGCCAAGCGCATCCAGACCTCCCGCGCCGGCCTCGACAACCCGAACAAGCCGATCGGCGTGTTCATGCTCGCCGGCACCTCCGGCGTGGGCAAGACCGAGACCGCACTGGCCCTGGCCGAGGCGCTGTACGGCGGTGAGCAGAACCTGATCACCATCAACATGAGCGAGTTCCAGGAAGCGCACACCGTGTCCACCCTAAAGGGCGCCCCGCCCGGCTATGTCGGCTATGGCGAGGGCGGCGTGCTGACCGAGGCGGTGCGCCGCCGGCCGTACAGCGTGGTGCTGTTGGACGAGGTAGAAAAGGCCCACCCGGACGTGCACGAGATCTTTTTCCAGGTGTTCGACAAGGGCGTGATGGAAGACGGCGAAGGCCGCCAGATCGACTTCCGCAATACCCTGATCCTGCTTACCACCAACGCTGGAACCGAGCTGATCGCGCGTACCTGCAACGACCCGCAGGCTCTGCCCGACCCGGACACGGTAGCCAGCCAGCTGCGCCAGCCGCTGCTAGAGATCTTCCCGCCGGCGCTGCTCGGCCGACTGGTGACCATCCCCTACTACCCGCTCAGCGACGCCATGCTCAAGGCCATCACCCGTCTGCAGCTGGAGCGCGTTCGTAAGCGCGTGGAAGGCACGCACAAGGTAGGCTTCGCCTACGACGACGGTGTGGTCGAGCTGGTCGTTTCGCGCTGCAGCGAAACCGAAAGCGGTGGCCGCATGATCGACGCCATCCTCACCAACGGCCTGCTGCCGGACATGAGCCGCGAGTTTCTCACCCGCATGCTCGAAGGCAAGCCGCTGGCCAGCGTACGCATCAGCCGTCGCGACAACGACTTGCACTATGACTTCGGCGCAGCCGACTGACAGGACCGACCATGCTGTTCACGCAGTTCACGCGCCTGGCGCAGATCAACAGCCCGTTGGGGCCGGACAAGCTGATCCTGGCCGAAATGGGCGGCAGCGACGAGCTCGGCCGCCTGTTCGACTATGAGCTGCGGCTGACCAGCGACGACCCGGCCATCGACCTCAACGCCCTGCTGGGCAAGCCGATGAGCCTGAGCGTGCAACAGGGCTTGGGCACCTCTCGCTACTTCCATGGCATCGTCGCCCGCTGCAGCCAGGCGGTCGATCGGGGCCAGTTCGCCAGCTACCGGGTCACCCTGCGGCCGTGGTTGTGGCTGCTGACCCGCACCAGCGACTGCCGCATTTTCCAGCACCTGAGCGCACCGCAAATCATCAAGCAGGTGTTCCGCGACCTGGGCTTTTCCGATTTCGAGGATGCCTTGAGCCGCAGCTACTGCGAGCGCGAGTACTGCGTGCAGTACCGCGAGACCAGCTTCGATTTCGTCAGCCGGCTGATGGAAGAGGAAGGCATCTACTACTTCTTCCGCCATGAAGCGCAGCGCCACGTGCTAGTGCTGGCCGATGCCTACGGCGCGCATCCGCAGGTGCCGGGCTACGAAAGCGTGCCCTACTACCCGCCGGACGGGCAGCATCGCGAGCGCGACCACATCAACGACTGGCACCTGGCCCAGGAAGTCCAGCCTGGTTCGCTGGAACTCAACGACTATGACTTCCAGCGCCCCAGCGCACGCATCGATGTGCGCTCGGCCATGCCGCGCCCGCACCAGGCCGGGGATTACCCGCTGTACGACTACCCCGGCGCCTACCAGCAAAGCCAGGACGGCGAGCATTACGCACGTACGCGCCTGGAGTCGCTGCAAAGCCTGCACGAGCGCGTCGAGCTGCGCGGCAACGCCCGTGGCCTGGGCAGCGGTCACCTGTTCAGCCTCAGCGGTTTCACCCGTCAGGACCAGAACCGCGAGTACCTGATCGTCGCCGCGCGCTACTACGTGCATCAAGAGCGCCTGGAAAGCGGCACCGGCAGCGGCGCCGCGCAGTTCGAGAGCAACCTCAGCTGCATCGACGCGCAGCAGAGCTTCCGCCCCGAATGCAGCACCGTGCGGCCGATCGTCAAGGGCCCGCAGACCGCCGTGGTGGTCGGCCCCGCTGGCGAGGAAATCTGGACCGACCAGTATGGCCGGGTGAAAGTGCACTTCCACTGGGACCGTCATGACCAGTCCAACGAGAACAGCTCCTGCTGGATTCGCGTGTCGCAGGCCTGGGCCGGCAAGAACTGGGGTTCGATGCAGATCCCGCGGATCGGCCAGGAGGTGATCGTCAGCTTCCTCGAAGGCGACCCTGACCGGCCGATCATCACCGGCCGCGTATACAACGCCGAGCAGAGCGTGCCTTACGACTTGCCCGCCAATGCCACGCAAAGCGGCATGAAGAGCCGTTCGAGCAAGGGGGGCAGCCCGGCCAATTTCAATGAAATCCGCATGGAGGATAAAAAGGGCGCCGAGCAGCTGTACGTGCATGCCGAGCGCAACATGGACACCGTGGTCGAGCAGTGCGAGACGCTGGCGGTCGGCATCAACCGCACCCAGACGGTCGGCATGCTGGAAACCATCACCATCGGCCAGGACCGCATCCGCGCCGTGCGCCGCGACGACATGCTGCTGGTCGGCGCCAGTAAGACTGACAGCGTCAGCACCAGCTACCTGATCGAAGTGGGTGAAAACCTGCGCCTAGTGTGCGGCAAGAGCGTGATCGAGCTGAACGCCAGCGGCCAGATCAACATCAGCTGCGAGCAGTTCAGCTTCCATGCCAGTCAGAACGGCGAGATCAATACCGACGGCACCCTCGACCTCAACGTCGGCAGCGGTGCGCAGACCGCGCCTGACAACCAGGGCGTGAAACAGACCATCGTCAGTTCGGTGAAGGCGATCTTCTCCGGCTCTGACCAGTAACGAGACCAGCTATGAGTTATCGCATCAACGAATTTCGCCTGACCCTGCCCGATGCCGCCGTGCAGGACAGCAGCATCAACATCTTGCGCTTCGAGGCGCTGGCCACCTCGCTGATCATCAGCCGCAGCCAGCTGGCCGAAGGCGAGACCTTGCAGAGCAATTTCGATGGCCAGCTGCAGCGCCTGCAACAACAGGTCAAGGACTTGCGCATGCAACCGGCCCAGGCCGTGCAGGTGGGTGCCGCCCAGGCGATCGCCGCCATCGAGCTGAGCAGCCAGTTTAGCAAGGGCCAGGAAAAGGTCCACCAGTACCAGCTGGCCCTGGTGCTGCCCGGCACGCGCAAGATGTTTGCCCTGAGCTACGTCAAGGCCAGCCCGCTGGGCGCAGCAGAAGCGGCGCACTGGGCAACCATCAAGCAGTCGCTCGACTTCGACAACCTGGGCTGATCGCGCACCATGTCCGACGCCCTGTGGGCCGCCCGCGAAGGCGACGCGCTGATGCACACCTCGATGCTGGCAGACATCGTCGGCGGTGTACTGGAAATCGCTGCCACCGTGGCCATCGGTGCCCTGGCCACTGCCGCCGTGGCGGCGGCGTTCGGCCTGACCGTGGCCACCGGTGGCCTGGGCTGCTTCGTGCTGGGCGCGGTGGTCGGCCTGGTGGTCGGTGTGGTCATGGCCAAGACCGGCGCCGATACCGGCCTGAGCCGATTATGCGAGGGTATCGGAAATTTCCTGTTCCCGCCGTCGGTGCAGGCCACCATCATCAGTGGCTCGCCGAACACTCGCACCAACGGCATGCGCGCGGCACGTGCTGCCGGCATCGTCACCGGCCCGCCGGCACCGCTGGAGCCGGCCGGCGCCGAGGCTGGCGAGGCGAAGGAAGAAAGCTTTCTGGATATGGCCAAGGGCTTCTTCTCGCAGATGTGGCGGCCGACCGTGGCCACGCCAGCCGCCAATACTCTGCCAGCCCCGGACGACAAAGTACTGTGCAGCAAGCACCCGCCCATGCCACCGCAATATCTGGCCGAAGGGTCAAGCAAGGTACTGATCAATGGCCACCCGGCCTGCCGCAGCGGTGACCGCAGCACCTGCGAAGCGGTGATCGTCGAAGGTGGCCTGATATCGAGTAACGTGCGCATCGGTGGAGAGCCGATCGTGGTGCGCGAGATACGCAGCGGCAAGACGCCGGGCATCGGCCTGGCGGTGACCGCGCTGATGCTGCTGCGCGGGCGTGGCGGCAAGTTCTACAGCAAGTTCGGCTGCATGCTGGTGGGCGGGGTGAGCAGCGTCGTGACCGGCCAGGTGACCGGTGCCCTCACCCAGGCCATGGCCGGTTCGCCCAACCCGGTACATGCGGCGACCGGCGGCAAGGTCCTGTGTGGCGAGGAAGACCTCGACTTCACCGTGCAGGCCACCCTGCCGATCGCCTGGCAACGCTTCTACAACAGCCACGACGAGCGGATCGATGGCTTGTTCGGCGCGGGCTGGAGCCTGCCTTACGAAGTTTCGGTAGAGGTTGGCGAAGACGATCACCTGGTGCTGGTCGACGAGCAGGCCCGCCGGGTGGATATGGGCATCATCACCCTGGGTGATGCGGTGTTCAGCGTCGGTGAAGGGCTGAGCGTACGCCGGGCGCACAACGGCGAGCTGCTGACCGAAAGCCGCGAAGGCGAGTACCGGTTGTTCCAGCCGACCCCGGGGCGGCCTGACCGACTGCGCCTGAGCCAGATCGGTGATCGCAACGACAACCGGATCTACCTGGATTACGACGACCAAGGCCGTCTTTGCCAGTTGCGCGATACCTTCGACCAGGTGCGTGTCCGGCTCGGCTACAGCCAGCAATGGCCACAGCGTGTGAGCCACGTCGACCTCCACGCGGCGAGCGGCGAATCGCAACGCTTGGCCAGCTATGGCTATGACGCCAACGGTGACCTGGCTCAGGTGCTGGATGGCGCAAGCCAGCCGCTGCGCAGCTTTGCTTACGACGCCGCCCGACGCATGATCGAACACCGTACTGGCGGCGGTCTGTGTTGCAATTACGAATGGGCGCAGCATGAGGACGGTTGGCGGGTAGTACGACACTGGACCAACGGCGGCGACAGCTACGCCTTCGAATACGATGTGGCCGCTGGCATCACCCGGGTGACCGACAGTCTTGGCCGCGTCGCCGTGCGCCACTGGAACCCGCAGTATCAGATCACCGCCTACACCGATGCACTCAAGCGGACCTGGCGCTTCGAATGGAACGACGAGCGCCAGTTGCTCGAGGCAAGCGATCCCCTGGATGGACGCTGGCAATTTTTCTACGATGAGTCGGGCAATCTTGCCGAAACGGTCGACCCGCTGGGGCGTAGCGAGTCGACCGAGTGGCTCGAGCATTGGTCGCTGCCGCGCAGCCAGACCGACCAAGCCGGCCACCGCTGGACATTCGCCTACGACCAACGTGGCAACTGCACGCGCGAAACCGACCCGCTGGGCCAGCACACACGGTATCGCCACGACAGCCAGGGAAACCCTGTCGAAATCATCGATGCCAATGGTTCCAGCCGCCACCTGCGCTGGAACGAGCAAGGACTGCTGGTCGAACAGCGGGACTGCTCCGGCTATCTGACCCGCTTCGCCTACGATTCATTGGGCCACCTGCAATCGATCACCGACGCCCAGGGCGAGCGCACCGACTACCAGCATGACAGCAAGGGTCGCTTGCGCAGCGTGACCTTGCCCGATGGCCGCAGCGAAGCGTTTGCCCTGGATGCCAGCGGCTTGTTGGCCCAGCACATCGACACAGCAGGTCACGTTACCCAATACCGGCGTAACCGCCGCGGGCAGCTGGAACTACGCACCGATGCGCTCGGCCGACAGGTGCGCTACCAGTACGATAACCATGGGCGCCTGCTCGCGCTGTACAACGAAAATGGCGAAGCATACGGTTTCGAATGGGATGCAGGCGACCGGCTGATCGCCGAACGCGACCTGGACGGCGGCTTGCGGCGCTACCAGTACGACCTACTGGACAACCTTGTCCAGGTGACCTTCATGCCTGCGCCGGGCAGCGAGGAGGCGCCCATCATTCATCGCATGGCGTATGACGCCGGCGGTCGCCTGCTGACCCGCCATACCGATGAGGGGCGCACCGACTACTGCAACGACCCCCTGGACAACGTGGTTGCGGTCCGCCGTACCGCCGTGGATGGCCAGGTCGAGGAACTTGGCTTCGCCTTCGATGCACTTGGCCAGTTGCTCGAAGAACACAGCGCGCAGGGCCGCGTGCAGTATCAGTACGACCCGCTCGGCAATGTTACCCGCACGCGAGTCCCCGACGGCCGCTGGATCAACCGCCTGTACTACGGTAGCGGGCACCTGCACCAGATCAACCTCGATGGCAAGGTGGTGTGCGATTTCGAGCGAGACCGCGTACACCGGGAGACGCTGCGCCTGCAGGGCAACCTGGCGGTTCAACGCCAGTACGACCGTGGCGGGCGCGTGCGCACCCTGCTGCGCCGCCCGGCAACCCAACCCAGCCAGCTGCCGGCGCCAGACCAGCAGCGGTACCAATTCGACGCGGCCGACCAACTGGCCGTACGCGAAGTGCAGCATCCGGGCACCGGCTATCTGCAGGCTTATCAGCATGATGGCTGCGGCTATGTGCTGGGGCGCCAAGACAGCCCTGTCGGCCAGCGCGAAGCATTCCGCTACGACCCGGCCGGCAACCTGCTCGACCCGCGGGCAGCAGGTGCCGGGCTGGTCCGGCACAACCGCGTGCTCACTTTCGAGGACAAGCGCTATCGCTACGATGGCTTCGGTCGCCTGGTGGAAAAGCGCAGCCGTCGCCGCGGTACGCAGCATTTTCGCTACGACGCCGAGCACCGGCTGGTCCAGGTGCGCAACTTGCAACCCGGGCGGGAGCGCATCATCGACATGCGCTACGACCCGATGGGCCGGCGTACCGAGAAGATCGAATCGACGCTCGACGGCCAGGTAGTCGGCCGCACGCGCTTCAGCTGGAGTGGCCTGCGCCTGCTCGGCGAGCAGCACAATGGCCGGCAGGCATTGTACCTGTACGAGGACGATGGTCATGAACCGCTGGCCCGGGTGGACGGCCTGGGTGCTCACCAGCAGGTACTGCATTACCACAATGACATCAACGGCCTGCCGGAGCAGTTGACCGACGACGCTGGCGAGGAGGTGTGGTCGGCGCGCTACCTGACCTGGGGCGCAAGCTGGGATGAACAGCAGGCTACCCGTCTGCCGGAAAAACAGAACCTGCGCTTCCAAGGCCAGTACCTGGACCGCGAAACCGGCCTGCACTACAACTTGTTCCGCTTCTACGACCCGGAGATAGGCCGCTTTACCCAGCCTGACCCGATTGGTCTGGCCGGTGGTTTGAACCTTTACGAGTATGCGCCCAACCCGTTTACTTGGATCGACCCATGGGGTCTATTGAAGGAAGGCGAGACCGCGGGGTATGGTGCCAAGGCGCACCGAGGCGATGGCCTTGAAGCTCATGAGATTCTGCGTAACAAGTTCTTGCAGGACGCCGGTATTGCACCGAAAAACCGCAGGTTGCGCGGCAACCCTTCGATTGCCCTGACGCCGAAGCACCATGATCAGGTGCATGCTGCAGAGAACCGGTTACGCAAGGCAATGGGCCTCAAGCCTAACCAGATGCTCAAAAGCGGCAAGCTTGAAATCCGCTTGATGTCCAAGGCGATCTACCAATCGTTAGTCAGCCAGGGGGATGTCACAATCCAGCAACTCAGAACGGCCCGACGCTACGCCAAATCGTTCGCCAAAAGCAAAGGGTGTTACTAGCCATGAAGAAAATCGTGTTGTCCCAACAAGATCACGGCTACGGCCAGATCGGTGGTGCGCCTTTGCTCAAGGACCTCTCCCTGTGGCCGGCCAACCCGCAAACCGGTGGGCTGATGACTCCCATCATGACCCTTACCGAACAATTCCAACCGGCCCGGTTCGTCCCACCAGGCATGGCTATCACCGTTTTTCTTGCAGTCGAGCAACAGCAGGACGGTAGCTTCAACCGCCCACTTCAGCGTCGCTATACGGTCAATCAGCAGTCTGAACTGCAGAGCGTGCTCAGCGGTGGCTTTGCCCGGGTCATTCTGCATGAACTCGCCAGCCATCCACTGGAGCCCAGCACCCCGCCCTTGCTGCTGGAGCGAGCGTTCATCGATTTCGAAGAAATGACCGACGAGGAGCATGACGAGGAGCATGAGGATGAAGACAGCGGGATCGGCCTGAGCAAGCCCAGCGGTCGCCCTTGCTGGCTGCAGGATCCGATCTACGAACCACCGCGCTACATGTTCATGATGCAACTGGTAGACGCCGACGTGGCCCAAGCCAGTCCGCCACATAGTGGGCTGTTTGGCGAAGGTAACGGCTACCTGTTCGTGGACATGCAGGCGCGCCGTGGCAAGGAAGGCGATGACGCCGGGTTCTTCTTCATTCAGTTCACCTGAAGGGCTGCTGACTCAAGGCGATCACCCGAGAGGGGCAAGGGCTGAGGAGATTCACGTGAACATCCATCACTTGGACAACGCGCCGCCCCTTGGGGAGACTTGGGCGAAGGTACCGATGTTGACAGCATCAAGCGCGCCGGCCCAGACACCCCAGCCGCCTAGCCCATTACCGACTACCTCGATCTGGAAGGCGGGCCGACCTCTACAATTGATTCGCTGCCGCATGACCCTGGCTTGCCGCACGTATGCCCGCGTACCGGCAAGCAGTCGTGGTGGGCAAGCTCAACCTGCACAAGGACCTGCAGCACGAACCACCCAGGTTGCTTTACATTCACCCTGCTCAGTTAAATCAGTCCAGCTGTCGAGCCCTCAGCGCCTGCGCCAGCATGTCAATGAAGGCCCGGACCTTGGCTGAACCGTACTTGCTCTCCCGGTGCAATATATGGATTGGCCAAGGCGCCTCTTCGTAATCGGCCAGAACCACCTGCAGCTGCCCGCTGGCCAGTTCATCCGCGACCTGATACGACAGCAGGCGAGCAATGCCCAACCCGCAGCTGGCCGCAGCGATGGCGCCGTCATTGCTGGTCACAGTCAAGCGGGGTTTCATGCGCACCAAGGTCGGTTCACCGATTACTCCGAAACGCCAGCCGGCTCGCGGCGACAGGTTGGTGGTACCAATCACTGCATGCTCCGCCAGGTCGGACGGGTGCTTTGGCACGCCATGACGCGCCAGATATTCGGGAGAGGCGCACAGCATGCGTCGGACCCTGCCCACCCGCAGTGCTTTGAGCCCGGAGTCGGGCAAGGGCCCGATACGAACGGCCACATCCATGCCCTCTTCGACCATGTTCACGATGCGGTCGAGGAAGTAGGCGGAGACGTCAACCTCGGGGTACTGCTGCAGGTAGCGGACGATGCACGGCATGACGAACTTCTTGCCAAACAAGATGGGCGCAGTAACGGCCAGGTCGCCCTTGGGGGTGGCGTTGATGCCGGCAGCGGCTTCGTTGGCCTCATGGATGCTAGCAAGAATGTGCCGGGTGTCCTCCAGGTAGCGGCCGCCGGCTTCGGTCAGGCGCACACTGCGCGTAGTACGCAGCGCCAGCTTGACCCCGAGTTGTTCTTCCAGGGCGACAACAGCACGGGTGACGGCCGCCGGGGAGATATCCAGGCGCCGGGCAGCGGCGGCGAAGCTTTCCAGTTCGCCAACGGCGACGAACACCTTCATCAGGTGGATCTGGTCCATGCGGGCTCCTGGGGGCGGGAATGCGGGCATTATGGTTGATTCGAGGCGCTGGTGCTGCCTGTTCTGGCCGATCAGATATCAAGCATCAGCGCCTGCCCCGGCTCATCCATGTTCGCTGGCACCGCACAACAGATCAGCGCGGTCCCGCTCTCCGGCATTTCGGCCGGGAGGTTAGGGTAATGCACCTGGCCACTGAGCAACCGCGTTTTGCAGGTGCCGCAGGTTCCACCCCGGCAACTGAATTCCGGCGACAGGCCATGTGCTTCGGCCAGCTCCAGCAGTGTGCCGCTGGAGGGTGACCACTGTGCCTGCTTAGCTGATGCTGCAAAATGCACCGCCACTGGCTCGCTGGCAGCAGGCGGCTGCTGCAGCGTCGGCTGGCCGGCGTCGAGGTGGCGGCGAAGGCTTGACGGGCCGAACGCTTCGGCATGAATCCGCGCGTCCGGCACATGCAGGCCACGCAGCCCCTGGTAGAAGCCCTGGGTGAAGTTGCCTGGGCCACACAGGTAGAAGTCGTAGTCATCGAGTGTCAGTGTGGCTTTGACGTGCTCGATACCCAGCCGGCCGGCAAACTGATAATCACGGCCTGGCTGGGCGTGGTCTTCGGGTTGGCTCAGGGCGCGGTACACGTGCAGCAGCCCTGCGGCGTGATGTTGCAAGTGGGCCAGTTCCTTGTGGAATGCCAGATCAGCCAAGCTACGGGCACCTTGGAAAAGATGAATGACCCGAGCCTGCCCCTGCTTCAACTGCTCGCGCAACATGGCCAGCAAAGGCGTGATACCCACGCCAGCGCCAATCAGTACCAGCGGCCGGGTGCTGTTCAAATCGAGCGTGAAACTGCCTACGGGCGGGCGCACCTGCAGTACATCGCCTGCCACGACGCGCTCATGCAAATATCGCGAAGCGGGCCCCTGGGCTTTGACGCTGATACGCACATGGCCGTCGGAGGGTGCGCTGGACAGGCTGTAGGTGCGGATCAGAGGTTTATGCGGGTCCAGCGGGATTTGCACGGGCACATGTTGCCCTGGCGCGAACGCCACTGCGGTAGCGCCAGGTGGCTCAAGGTAGAACGAGCGGATATCACGGCTTTCCTGCTCTACCCGCAGCACGCGCCAGGGTTGCCATTGCGCCTGTTGCGAAGGTTGCGAAAGGCGGGGCCAGGTGCCGGTCGCCAACGTGGTTGGCGCGTAGTCCTTGAATGCCCAACGCAGGCCCACTGCGCCCGGACGCCGTACCACCTGCTCGACTTCCAGCGTCCATAGACGCTCGGCGCCTTCGAACAGGGAAGTGTCGGGGCTGTCCAGCACCAGCTCGGCACGCCCATACAGTTGCAGCACGTTGCCGTTGCTGAAGTCGATGAACAATAGCCCAGCCCGGGGGTTTGCCAGCAGGTTGCCCAGGGTATTGAAGTGCAGGTTCCCGGCGTAATCGGGGATGGTCAGGAGGCTGCCTTCAACCCTGACGAAGCCGGGTCGTCCACCACGGTGGGAGACGTCCACCGCTCGCTGGCCGTCGGCGTGCTCGACATAACTGGCGACGAAGAAGGTATCGGCTGCCTGGATCAGGCTGACGGCGTCGGTATCCAGCGCTGTGGAATCGACGCGCCCCTGGGGCAGTTGCGCAACCCGGGTGTAGTCGCGCCGTTGGATGTATTGCGGGCAGTTGCCGAATGACTGAGCCACGGTCACGTGCAACTGCCCCTGGGTGGCCTGTTGGATGTGGCCGTTGAGGCGATTTCGCCGACGGGTGTGCAGTTCGATACCCAGCAGACCGACTGCCTGCCCGTCGGCCAGCCCTGGCGTCGCCGGATCGTCGGCTGGCGGTTGGGTATCGATTATCAGCTCACGTGGATGGGGCGAGCGGATGAAACCTTCCGGTCCCTCCAGTAAGGTCGCCCATGGACGGCCCTGCGAGTCCACGCTGGCGGCAACAATGAACGGCAGCTGGTGGTAGAAGGTGCGGTGCTGATCGGGCATGTAGTCGCGAATGACCTTATGCCCCACCGCCTCCATGCGCGCTGCAACACCCACCTTTTCCTGCAGGGTTTTCTCGCCTGGGTGCCAAGGCGATGGGCGATGGCCGAGTGTGTGCTGCATGGCGACGTCCTCCGGGCGGCAAGGTGTCAGGCGTTGTTCTGCAGCCCGATCTGAGTACGTGGCATGGCCACGAAGCCGGGCAACGCTTCGATGCGCATCAGCCAGTCGCGCACATTGGCGTAGGGCTCCAGCGAGACATTGCCTTCAGGTGCGTGGGCGATGTACGAGTAGTTGGCGATATCGGCGATGGTTGGCGTATGGCCTGCCAGGAACGGTCTTTTGGCCAACTCGGTATCGATCACCTTGAGCAGCGCATGGGCGCGAGCAATGACCTCGTCGGTATTGAATGCCGCGCCGAATACGGTTACCAGCCGTGCGGCGGCCGGACCGAAGGCCAGCGGGCCGGCCGCTACCGATAACCAGCGTTGCACAGCAGCCGCTGCCACTGGATCTTCGGGCAGCCATGCACCGTTGTCGTATTTCTTGGCCAGGTACACCAGGATGGCGTTGGAATCAGCGATCACCGTACCGTTGTCATCGATCACCGGCACCTGACCGAAAGGGTTCAGGGCCAGGAACTCGGGTTGCTTGTGCGCACCTGCTGCCAGGTCCACGAAAACCAGTTCGGTGGGCAACGCAAGCAGAGAAAGCATGAGCTCGATGCGGTGCGCGTGACCGGACTTGGGGAAGTTGTAGAGCTTTATTGGATTGGACATTGGCATGGCTCCTGGTCAGCGCCGGCATAGCGCTGGTGGAGCCATACTGCATGTATCGACGTAGAAGCAGAATCAGCGCCTGGAGCAAGCCTCAATTTCGCTGATCGAAACAATGGGCCTCCGTGGCGCTCGCGACAGAAGGTGATTGGAGGTAGAGCCTGTGCTGAGCCTCTACAACGTGGAGAACTGTGGCACCGTATGGCTGCTCGGACCCCAATGCGCTCAGTTCACCAAATTCGCGGGCCTTGATGGCCTTACCGCTGCTTTGAATGGAAGCGATAGAGCTGGCGAACGGCATCGATGACTTGGGGCACGCACTGCTGGATATCCTGTTCGGACATCTGATCCAATAGCTCGACGTTATCTTCCAGCCCATGTAGCGAGATAGTCTTGAGCAGCGCATCCTGTTCTGGAGGCAGGGCAGCCCAACCAGCGACTTGAGTGCCGCGCATGTAGCCAAAGCACCACTCCTCCATGACGACTTCGGTACCCTGATCGCCCTCGCCTTGCTCGAAAAGCGGTTCGAAGCCATCAACATCGTCTTCCAGGTCTTCGGCAACCTGACCGGCGTAGCGCAACATCAATGCCGTATAGGCCTCTTCGTCAGCAGGCTTCTTGAACTTGGGAACGTGACCGCCGGCTACCGCTGGCAGCCATTCCATAGGCTGGACGGTATTGGGTGAGCTGGCCAGGGCGGTGAAGAAGCCGTTGAGCTCTGCCAGATTGATGACCGAGTAGTCATTGCCGTAGACGATCAACATGTCTTCAAGGCGATTGAGCTCTTTTTCGGTAAGCGTGGGGAGCATGTACAGATATTCCTGGCAAGTGAGACGTAGTGGGTACACTAACATAGCCCTTCGTTAGAGAGACCCACTCAATCATTGTATGGCCGACGCTGGATTCACTCTAACCAGCTTTCCAGACGATGCTGGTTGTTACTTGCGCACAAGAGCCATAGAAGGATCCGACACTTGCGCGGACAAAGTCGGCCTGCCATGTGGATGCCTTTTGCTTGCAGGTCGATCTCACCCCCGACAAATCCATAAGATCCTCGCGCCGTTGAACCACTTCCGGTGCGGGTGGCAACAATTACCGGCAGCATGGGTGCGATACGTCCCAAGGCTGCTGACCAGCTCTCGGATACATGACCCGCGCCGAAGCCGGCGATTACCAATCCTTCGTATTTAAGCTCCTTAACGGCCAGCAGAAGGTCTACATCAGCACCTAGACATGATTCAAGCAACGCAACCCTGTGATCATCACGAATAGGTAACGGCAATGCTTCGGTTCGCTTGATGTCATGATGGTAGAGCACAGCCCCCTCAATCAACACCCCCAGCGGGCCGTACCCAGGGGAATTGAAGGCCGATGCGGATAAGCTTGCTGTCTTACGGACTCGAGACGCGGCATGAACCTGATCCCCCATCACCACCAACACACCGCGGCCGCGACTGTCATCGGCCAGGGCAACCTGTGCTGCAGCAAGAAGGTTGGCAGGTCCATCATGACCAGGCTGGCTGGCAGATCGCATTGCCCCTGTCATGACCACTGGCGCATCAAATGGCCAAATCAGGTCAAGAAAATATGCCGTCTCCTCCAGACTATCGGTGCCTTGGGTCATTACAATCGCTACAGCACCGGCTTCTATCTGTGATTTAGCCCACGCAAAGACCTCGAGCAAGGATGAAAAACTCAACGAGGCACTTGGCAGAAGCGCCAACGTCTCTACAATAAGCAAGGCCATGGTTCGCAACTCAGGCACTTGCGCCACTTGCATCTCGCAACCAAGCGCAGGTTTGACACCACGTACCAGCGAATCACTTTTCATACTGACAGTGCCGCCTAGGCTGGCAATCGCAAGCGTGGGTAATTTTTTCTGCGCAGTCATAGTCCACCCCCTGCAATCAGCCCGACAAGTGGCACAATTGTTAGAACGCCAATGGCCATGGACGCAACGTTGCCAACGTAGCCATGCACGTATGCTGGCAGTCGCTGGGTAATTGCGACAGCCAAAGGGGGTGTGGTGAGGGCCCCCAAGACTGAACTGGCGACTACCACCTGCCAACTGCCACCGTGTACAAGGACAGCCGCCGGCACGATCGATACGATTGGGATGTAGGTGGGATACCAGCCTCGCACTCGCCACTCTCCTCGCCAGGATATCACTCCTATAAGCGAGGCCAATGCTTGACCCGCGATGATAGGCACCAGAAGCATGGACCCGTATACAGGCGCCCCAGGCGCAAGTACGTAAGCTGCACCAACGCCCAGCAGTAGCCCAAGGCTAGCCAGTTCGTTACCAAAAAAGGGGGCTTCGGTGAAGTCTGCAAGTACGCGGCGCATCACCCATAGTATTCCGTAGTCAGGTTGGCGGGCCTGTGTACGGGGAGCCGGCAGTGGCACAGACCGTACGAGTAAAGGAAATCGCTTGCACAGGATGAATGCCAGGATACTCGCCACGGCCATACCACTCACGTTACCTACAACAGGCGGTAAATCCAGTGGATAGCATATGTAATTGACCATCAACAGGCTCGCCGGCGTCACAAGCACGGCACCGAGAACTGCTCCACTGATTGCTACCTGCCAGCCGCCCCCATACAGAAGCACCATTGCTGCCGGCAGAGATACAAAGGCAACGAAAGTGGGTTGCCAGATGCCGGCGGTGAGCGTCCACCCCCACAGTAGATGGCTCAACAACAAGCCAAACAATGAACTGACAAACACCCAAGGCCACAGTCCACTTCCATAGCAAATGGCAAAGCCCTGCCAGCGATAACCACGCAGACCTGCCCAGTGCGCGAGGCATGCACCAATCAGCAAGCCAAGCGCCGGCAGTTCGTGCTTGTAAAATACGACTTCGCTGATATCACCCGCTATCCATCGCAGTCGGCTGAGTGGTTGTTCGAGGGTTGCAGTCAGCTGGCCGTAATCGAGCCACTGGTTCGCTACCAGTGCTGTAGCCAAAAGTACCGATAGCCCGACAAGTACAGAGAGCGCCGCGCGCTGAGAATGCATGAGTTGAACAGGGTTCATGTCTTCTCCTCACCTGGGCATAGCTGCGTGTAAACGATAACCAAGCGTTTCGTCGTACAAGTCGGTCCGCCGGTCACGCGGGAGATCGTTAAGACTGCTCCAAATTGGCGCGGAGCGTGCGCTGCTCAGGTCAATGTCAGCGTAGAGAATGGTCTGCTCTTCCGGGCTTGCTACTTCACCAATCGGCCAGCCATGGGTTCCGACAATCATCGAGCAACCTAGGAATCGCCCTCCGCGTTCGCTTCCGACACGATTGGCCGCAGCGATGTAGATATTATTCACGTGCGCAGCTGTCATGGTCAGGTAATTGGCCATACAGCGGTCTGATGCATCGAAGAGAGGCGGCGGTGTCCAGACCCAATTATTGAGGCTGCAGATAAGGTCTACGCCCTGAGCAGCCATGACGCGCGGCACTTCCGGAAACCAGATATCCCAGCAAATCAGCAAACCTATCCGTCCAAGCGGCGTCTCGAATACTGGAAGCCCGAGATCACCGGGAGTGAACCATAACTTTTCCTGATTCCACAAATGCGTTTTTCGATAATGACCCAGTAATCCGTCAGGTCCCAGTAGAACCGCGCTGTTGTATAGTTTCATCCCCTCCTGTTCGACGAAACCAGCTACCACATACACGTTGTAGTCCCTGGCTACCTCCGCCCATGCAGCAACACTGGACCCGTCTCGCAGCGTCTCCGCATGGGCGTAGGCCTCAGCGCGGGAATTGAAGGTGTATCCGGTACTAGCGAGCTCCGGTAGCACGATTATGTTCGCTCCGGCTCTGATCGCTTTACGAGCAAACGCTAGTGTTTTAGTAAGGTTAGCGCTGCGGTGTTCAAGGCCGACCTGAGGGTCGGATTGAACTACAGCAATGCGCACAGGGCTTATGGACGTGCGGGTATCTGGCATGACAGCCTCCTTCTTGTGATTATTTTCGAAGGAGGCCAGTAGAGCGGTGTTTGATCTAGCGTTTAAAGCCAGGTAATTCCTACTAGGCTGTAGGATCAGGATGGTGGTTGTGTAGGATTTTTCGCGGCACTACTTCTTCGCGCCGTTTTAACTCTCTACCTGATAGTGAGGGTAGTAATTGAGAGTGAATCCACCGTTGAATACAGCTGATGTGCGATCGCAAATATTAATAACTGCATCCAGGGCTGTACGCAGGCAGGGCTCCGTCCAGCCAGCATCTACAGAGAATGATTCACCTGCCAAATATAATCCAGAATGAACACTGATATCGCGATTGTACTTCATCAAACCAACGGCGTCATAGTAGGTGCCGGCCCGGTATAGTTTGGCACAACCGAGCGCGTTACTGTCTGTTATCCAACGCTGAACTTGAACGTTTTGACGATCAATGTAGGGCGAAATAGGGTGGGCCACGTTAGAGCAGCGCAGAAGGATACGATCTAGCTCGGACAGGCACTTATCAACCAGTTCATTGTCAGAAAACGATGCCAGCTTCGTCGCATCGTCCTCCCATGTGTAACTAAGCAGAATACAATCGTCAGGATAGTGTTCATTGTAGCGATAGGCGTATACATCATGTACAAAACTATCGGTCACCAGAATTTGAGGAATAGATGATTGGCTGCTTAGAAAGCTCTTTTTCAACGGGGCATAAACCTTACAGCTCGTCTCCCAATGAGCATGTTTCCAGGCATCTATAATCCTTTGAGGCAGCATATCCTGAGTGAAGCCGCTTAGGTTCATATTGGTTTCGATGAGCCAGGAAGGAGTAGTCAAGATGACAGCATCGTAGTCCTCGTACACCAATTTGCTCGTTTCGGGGTCGCTGCGTAGCCATTTGTACCCAACTTGAATACGACCACTCTCTAACTTCCGTAGTGAGAAAACGGAGCTGTCGGTCAGTAACCCATCCGGCCGCTGAACGAGATGCTCATAAAGTGATATGCCTCGTTCAGCGATGCTCATGAACATTAGGCTCTCATCTAAGGCAGCCAAACCGATGTAGCACGGACCTTGAAAACCTATGCCCTTGCTGTCCGGCACTTTCTCTACTCCAAGATACGGTGCCGCGTAGGGTTCACCCTGCCCATCCACGCGGCCGTGTACCAACTGTAGATGGCTACTGAACCCAAATAGTGCTGTACGCAGCGGGTACAAGCAGCATACATCGTAGAAGGCACCCCAACTGCCATCGCCTATACCGATGGAATAGAAAATGGCGGACTCATCGGGACTCATGCCCAACCCGCCGAAGTCACCTGGAATTGCGGGATCCCATGTGTTCACCTCAGGCAGCTTAACAAGATCTCTGAAAGACATCTGATGGTAGCGCTCAACGATTGCAGACCATGCCTCAGGCCACTCGCGTGTTCCGTAGATCGAAGCGATATGAGCGGCGAAGCGCTGAGCAAATCGTTGCCATTTACCGAAGACCCGCTGAAGCATGATTCCCGGTGGAGGCGATGCCCCTTCGGGGTTTTTCCAAATCAGAAGCTTAGGGTCATCTTCTGCATCGAGTTGGCCATCTCGCAAATAGATTCCGGTTGCATTAACCCAAGGCGTCCCAGGGTTTGGAAAAGGAGATAGACGCAACTCGAATAGACTGGCGTAGTAAGCCAGAAGGGAGCGTCCTTGTTGAGGGGGCTCGCCCGTTCTGTTGAAAAATGGCATACGCATAGCGCCCATTTCAAACGGCGTATTCTGTGCCTTACGATCACTAGCGCGATTGGCAATCGTCAGATGGCGGCCACCTACACGATCGGACTGCTCAATCACAGTCACTCGTTCAAAACCACAGCGAAGCAACTCGCGTGCTGCAGTCAGCCCGGTAACACCGCCGCCAACGATACAAATGCGATATGTCGATTGAGTTGCTTGAGCCACGCCACCCTGCTGCTCAACTAAGCGACGATAGTCAAAGCAGAGATCAGGCGGATTAGGAAAACGTGCCGCCCATGGTTCAATACTGAGAGATGGGTCTATATCTAGATCTGCAGGATGATTATGTGTTGAGCCGATAGTCATTGCTGGACACTCTCCTTGTTAGAGAGCGGAGGATGATCGTTCTGCTCAGCCATGCGGCGTTAACTAAATACAGCATCCTGCTCATAGGTTAGCGAAGCCGGCATGATGCGTCTGTATGTTCACAACGGCGGCTACACTCATCTGCAGTTGTAGGGTCGTCCAGATGGAAAGGGAGTTAGTCAGAGCATCAAAATATATCAATGCAA
>NZ_JBJJMO010000031.1:0-48600 GCF_046231935.1 Pseudomonas sp. KCJK9111
AACTACCGCGCGCTTAGAATCAAGAGCAAGAGCAAGAGCAAGAGCGAAACAGCGCATTCTCTAGAACTGGCATTCGAGCAGATTCCAAACTTTAACGCCACACAAACCCCTACGGACGCGGCCCATCGCGGCACAAGGCCGCTCCAATCGATTGCAGGCAATTGGCTAAGAACCCTTATAACCTTTCATATATTCATCAGCCACAGATCACTACAGTTCAATGACTCGAAACCACCGCAATTGAACTGAGACCAATAGTTGAGCGCACCAAAAGATCAAGGCTGCGAAGCGATAGCCTTCTCAATCGCTGCCTTAAACTCGGCATCATCCGGTTTCGTCAAACTCGAAAAACTACCAATCACCTTGCCCTGACGATCAATCACATACTTGTAGAAATTCCACTTGGGCGCACTGCTCTGCCTGGCCAACTCCGCAAACATCGGAATCGCATCCTTGCCCCGCACTGCCTGTTCCTTGGTCATGGTGAACGTCACGCCATAATTCGCATAACACACCTTCGCCGTCTTCTCGCTGTCCGCATCCTCCTGCTTGAAGTCGTTCGAAGGCACACCCAGCATCTCAAGCCCACGGCCATGGTACTGTTTGTACACCGCCTCAAGCCCCTCGAACTGCGGCGCAAACCCGCAATAACTGGCCGTGTTGATCACCACCAAAGGCTTACCGGCAAACCGCTCGCACAACGCGACCTCACCCTTGCCCCGCAACTCCGGCAGCGTACCCTGCAACACGGCCGGGCATTCGGTCGCCCAGCTGGATGCGCTGGCCATCAACGCCAATACCGGCACCACCATCCACTTCACGCTCATGACATCCCGCTCCTGCTCGATCAACCTTGAACTGGCAGCGTAGCGGCTAACAGACGCCCATGCCCAATTGCATGAGCGCCATGCCGCCCTCGTGCCACCCCCACCAGGCCAGCATCAGCACCAAAAGCGCCACCACCGCCAGAGCCATACGGATCAATACTGGGTTCATGCCGCCGTTACCTGCAAGCGTGCCACAGGCCGTTCACGGACCGGCCAGTTGAGCGCCGCAGCCAAGACACTCAGCAGAATTGCGATCTGCCAGACCAGGTCATAGCTGCCAGTGCGGTCATACACGACGCCACCCAGCCAACCGCCCAGAAACGCCCCGAGCTGGTGGAACAGGAACACAATTCCGCCAAGCATCGACAAGTTGCGCACGCCGAAGACCGTGGCGACGGTGCCGTTGGTGAGCGGCACCGTGGACAGCCACAACAGGCCCATCGCAATACCGAACAGGTACGCGCTGAATGCACTCACCGGCGCCCAGAGAAACAGCACGATGACGACCGCACGCAGCAGGTAGAGCCCAGTCAGCAAGCGTGGCTTGGACAGGCGCCCGCCCAGCCAACCGGCCGTGAACGTGCCCACGATATTGAACAGCCCCACCAGGGCCAGCACCGTGGTGCCCGTGGTGGCTGGCAGATGCTGGTCCACCAGGTACGCCGGCAGGTGCACCCCGATGAACACCACCTGAAAGCCGCACACGAAAAAGCCCAGCGCCAGCAGCCAGAAACCGGCGTGCCCACACGCCTCACGCAGCGCCTCGCCCAGCGTCTGCTCGTTGCCGTGAGCGGGCAAGGGACGGTCGCGCAACAGGCCTACCAACGGCACGATGAAGGCCACCAGCATGCCCAGCACCAGCAAAGCCGCCGACCAGCCGAGCCATTGGATCAGGCCGAGGGTGCCGGGCAGCATGGCGAACTGACCGAACGAACCGGCGGCGCTGGCAATGCCCATGGCCATGCTGCGCTTTTCAGGCGGCACGGCCCGGCCGACGACGCCCAGGATGACCGAAAAGGACGTTCCCGACAGGCCAATGCCGATCAACAGCCCGGCGCTCAATGACAACGACCAGGCAGAGTCGGCCATGCCCATCATCGCCAGGCCCACCGCATACAGCACGCCGCCAACCATCACCACCCGCGAGGCGCCAAGGCGATCGGCCAACGCCCCGGCAAAAGGCTGGGCCAGGCCCCAGATCAGGTTCTGCAAGGCGATGGCGAAGGCAAAGACGCCACGCCCCCAGCCAAAATCGGCGCTCATCGGTGCCAGGAACAAGCCAAAGCCGTGCCTGACGCCAAGTGACAGCGCAAGGATCAGCGCCGCCCCAGTCAACACCCATCCACTGGTTCGCCATACAGACGTCATTGTTATTGTCTCCAGCCCATCGCAAGGTCGTCAGGTGCTGCCGTTGATGAAACCTGGCACTGCAAGGCCATCCACCGCCACGTACGCCGAGTCATCAAGGAAGCATTTGGTTACAGCATGAACGCTGAAGCTGACTGACAGCAAGCAGGACGTCAGCGCAGGTCGTCATTGATCTGTCGCCAGTCGCTTGCGGATGGGTTCGAACGCGGGGGTCGCTTGCCGCGGCAGCGGGTCGGGCAACCCCTGGTCGATCGCCTGCCAATAGCGCCAGGGCACTTTGGCGGTGCCCAATTCGTAGTCCATCCCGTCCCAGCTGTCTTCGCGGAAACTGTAGAACGCCCAGTGCAAGCGGTGCTGATCGAGCACGCCCAGTACGTCCTCCAGGTACTGGCGGCAGCCCGACAGGCGGCGCATGCAGCCAAATTCGCCCACCACCAGGCGGGAACGGGGCACGTTCATGGTATCGGCCCAGTTCAGCGGGGCTTGCAGGTACTGCGCCACCCGCTGGCCGTCCCATTGCTGAAGCTGGCCGGCAAAGGGCACCGCCCCTGGATAGGCTAGCGGCTGTCGGCGGGTCATGTTGGGCGCACTGGTCGCTGCATAGGGTTCGTACATGTGCACGCTGTAGAGCACCCTGTCATCGGGCAGCGGCGCGGGCCAATAAGTGAAGGCATCGGCGGCGGCATACCAGCCCGAATCCACCATGATCGGCGTTACCGCATCCTCCTCGCGTATGGCCGCCGTCAACTGCCGGTACAGCGCCGGCAAATCGCGCGCACTGCCTTGCTCGCGCGCATACCAGCGTTGCATGCGCTCCGGGCTGGCATGTTCGGGCAGATCGCTGCGCTTTTCCGGTGCGGGCTCGTTCACCAGGTTGTACGCAGCGACCGCAGGATGATCCTTCAACGCACGGGCGACGTCGCGCCAAAAGGCTGCAGCCTGCGCCCAGTAGGTCTTGTCCTGCCACAGTCGGTCGTCGAAGGTGCCGTTATTGTTCTGCGACCAGCGCATGCCCGGCAATGATAGCGGTGCGATCACCACTTTGAGGCCGGCTCGATGGGCCCGATCCAACACCGACCGCAGGGTAGCCAGGTCGCTGGCGGGCAAACCGTGGTAGCCATCGGCATTGCCCAATAGAAAGTCCCTGTCCGCAGGTCGCCATTTGTCATAGGACACCCGAACCCAGGTCGCGCCATAAGCCCGGAGGGCATCAAAGTAGGCCTGGTCAGGGGGCAATCGATTGAAGCTGTTGCCCCCATGCCGGGGTTGGTCCCAGAACGCCATGAGGTCGGCTGCCTGGGCGGCAGGTGGAGTGAAGCCCAGCAGGGCCAGGAAGAGCAGCCAATAATGCATCACACACGCCTCTTGGAAACAAGCGCCTGAGGGTAATGCATCCGGTGAAGGCGTTTTACAGGATTAGTTTGCCGGCTTTTTTTCAGATGATCTTTGTAGAAGGCGCCTTCAGAGTCGTCCTACATAATTGGATAAATCCCAGACCACGCTGCCCCGATTGGCTCACGGGATCATCACAACGCCCAGCAGAACGGTGAGCTCAAGCAGCTCCAGCAGTGCACCTGCGGTATCGCCCGTGGTACCGCCCAGGCGATTGCACATCAGCCTGCGCAAGGCGACGAACACGACCGCCGTCAGCACCATTGCCCAGCCAGCCAATGTCAGGCCCAGGCCGGCACAGGTCAACAGTACCCACCCTGCTGCGCGGCGGGGCATGTGCTCGGCCAGCGCCTGGCCCAACCCGCCAGGCCGCACATAGGGGGTACACAGGAACAGCCCCAGCAGCGCTGCTCGACCGATGACCGGTGCCAGCACCAGTTGCAGGCCAGCTCCCTGCTCGATCAGTGCCCACAAGGCGCAGAACTTGAGCAGCAGCACCAAAACCAGCGTCACCACCGCTGCCGGCCCGCTGCGCGGGTCTTTCATGATCTGCAGCGTGCGTTCGCGATCACCAAACCCGCCTAGCCAGGCGTCTGCGCTATCTGCCAGGCCGTCCAGGTGCAGCGCGCCACTGAGCAGCACCCAGAGGCTCAGCAGCAAGGCGGCATGCAGCGGCGCCGCAACGCCTGCGAGCCAGTGGCTGGCCAGCCATAGCAGGAGACCGAACAGCAGCCCGACCAAGGGGTAGTACAACAACGAGCGACCTACCTGGCGTGGCGTTGGCATGCCGGGCAAGGTGACAGGCAGGCTGCTTAGAAACTGCAGGGCAATCCAGAATGGCAGCATGCTAACCCCCCTCAACCAGCTGGCCATCCTCGCCGACTTGCAAGCGCACCAATGCGCCATGGCCGACTTCCACTTGCAACAGCTGCGCCCTGGGCAGGCCACGGGCGCGGGCCAACAGCAGCCGCATGACACCACCATGGGTGACCAGCAGTACGCGCTTGCCAGCATGCTGGCGGTACAACCCCTCAATGGCCGTCAGGACGCGCTGCGCAAACGCCTGGACCGGCTCGCCATTGGGCGGCGTATAGCCGTAGGGATCAGCCCAGAACTGCCCAAGCGCCTGGGCGTCGTGTTCCATGATCTGCAACGCCGTGCGCCCTTCCCAATCGCCGAAATGCAGTTCTTGCAATGCAGGCTCGCGCTGCACGGGCAGGCCCAGCCTGGCGCCCAGCTCATCGGCAAATCGGCCACAGCGCTGCAATGGCGAACTGACCAATGCCTGCCAAGGCCCTGCGTCGGCCACGGCGGCGCGCATTTGAGCCCAGCCCTTTTCGGTCAGGGCGTCATCGAGGCTGCCACGCAGACCACCTTGCTCGGTTTCCCCGTGGCGCAGCAGGTCGAGCCTCATGCCGGACGGCCCGCCACGGCAGCCTCGGCAAAGGTCGCCATTTGTCCGTGTAGCGCGCAGGCCAGCCGCAGCAACGGCACGGCCAGCGCGGCACCACTGCCCTCACCCAGGCGCAGCCCCAGAGCCAGCAAAGGCTCGGCCTGCAAGGCGCTCAGCACCGTCTGGTGGCCGGGCTCCGCACCCTGGTGGGCGAACAACAGCCAAGGGCGGCACTGGGGGTTGAGGCGCACGGCCACCAAGGCCGCTACCGAGCAGATGAACCCGTCCACCAGCACCGCCACACCCGCCTGGGCACACGCCAGATAAGCGCCGGCCAGCGCCGCCAGCTCGAAGCCCCCCACGCAGCCCAATGCACGCAGCGGTTCATCGGCCGCCAGGCGGTGCAAGGCCAGAGCCCGCTCGATGACGTGCGCTTTGTGCTGCACGCCGGCACTGTCCAACCCAGTGCCTGGCCCGCTCAGCGTGGCTGGCGGACAGGCGAGCAGTACGCTGGCCAGCGCCGCCGCTGCGGTGGTGTTGCCGATACCCATTTCACCGCCGATGAACAGCTGTGCGCCGTGGGTCGCCGCCCGCAGCGCGCTGTCACGACCTGCCTGCAGGGCGGCCTGCAATTGTGCCTCGCTCAGGGCGGGCTCTCGGGCGAAATTGGCCGTACCGGGGCCAAGGTGCACGTGGCGAACGCCCGGCAGTGCGAGCGTCGGGTCGACCGTGCCGAGGTCGACCACCTCCAAGGTGGCGTGCAGTTGGCGCGCCAGCACACTGATGGCGGCACCCCCGGCGACGAAATTGCGCAACATCTGGCCTGTCACGGCCTGAGGATACGCCGAGACGCCCTCCTCGACCACGCCGTGGTCGCCGGCGAACAGGCTGATCGCAACGTGCTCGAGCACCGGCCGTTCGCAGCCCTGCAGGCCTGCCAGCTGAATAGCGAGCGTTTCGAGCTGGCCGAGTGAACCGGCAGGCTTGGTCAATTGTTGCTGCCGCTCGCGTGCTGCGGCCATGGCCGCACCGTCGATGGGCTGGCAGGGCATCTGCCACCAGACAGGGTTCATGATGCAGGTCCTTTGAGCGTGAGTGGGAGGCCAGCGACCGTGAGGATCACCTGCTGGCAACGTTCGGCCACCGCCTGGTGCACGACACCGGCCAAATCAACGTAACGTCGCGTCAACTCGCCCATGGGCACCACACCCAGGCCAGTCTCGTTACTGACCAGGATGATGTGGCCGGGCAGGTGTTCAAGGCAGCCCAACAGGGCATCACGTTCCTCGGCCAACCGGCGCGGGTCATCCAGCATCAGCAGGTTGGTCAGCCACAGCGTCAGGCAGTCCACCAGCAGGCAGCGGTCAGCAGCAGCTTCGGCCTTTAGTACAGCAGCCAGGGCCAAGGGTTCTTCGATCAACCCCCACTCCACGGGCCGGCGCTGGCGGTGCAGCTGCACCCGCTCATCGAGCTCGCCGTCCAGCGGCTGACTGGTGGCGATATAGGTCACGGGCAGGCCGCAGTCGGCTGCCCGCTGCTCGGCCAGGCGGCTCTTGCCAGACCGGGCTCCGCCGATCACGAACGTACGCACGTCAGGGTACTCCACACAATTGGCGCAGGCGCTGGGTGTCCAGGTGCTTGTCCACCAGGTCAGCCAGGCGTTCGATGTCGCGCTCGCGCAACGCCTCGTAATCGATCAGTTGCACGTCTTCAAGCCCAGCCCAGCGCAGCAGGGCCGCGCAGGAGGCGCTGCCCTCGAACAACCCGTGCAGGTATGTGGCCAACACCTGGCCGTCCGTGCTGATGGCACCCTCGCAGCGGCCGTCGGCCAGGCGTACCGCCGGTTGCGCCAGCGCAGGGCCAGTGGTGACACCGGCATGGATCTCGTAGCCGGTCACGGGCGATGCGTCCAGGTGCAAGGTTCCGGAGACATTGCGCAACTGCTTGTCGGCTTCCAGCACCGTGGCGTAGTCCAGCAGGCCGAGGCCGGGGCTGGAGCCTGCAGCGCCCTCCAGGCCCAGCGGATCGTGTACCTCGCGCCCAAGCATCTGCAGGCCGCCGCAGATACCGATCACCTTGCCGCCATAACGCAGATGGCGTTCGATGGCCCTGTCCCAGCCACGCGCGCGCAATTGCGCAAGGTCGCCACGCACGCTCTTGGAACCCGGCAGGATGATCAGGTCCGCTGGCGGCACCGGCTGACCAGGGCCAATGAACTGCAGGTCGACCTGCGGGTGCAGGCGCAGCGGGTCGAAGTCAGTGTGGTTGCTGATGCGTGGCAGCACCGGCACGATCACCTTGAGCACGCGCTGCTGCTTTTCGCTCTGACGCCGGTCGATGCCGTCCTCGGCTTCAAGGTGCAGGTCGGTGACGTACGGCAGCACGCCTAGCACGGGTTTGCCGGTGCGCTGCTCCAGCCAGTCGAGCCCAGGTTGCAACAAAGCGATGTCGCCCCTGAAACGGTTGATGACAAACCCTTTGACCCGCGCCTGCTCGCTGGGCGACAGCAGTTCGAGGGTACCGACCAGGTGGGCGAACACGCCCCCGCGGTTGATGTCGGCGACCAGGATCACCGGGCAGTCCACGGCTTCGGCAAACCCCATGTTGGCAATGTCGCCGGCCCGCAGGTTGATCTCCGCCGGCGACCCTGCGCCTTCGACCATGACCACTGGCCAGCCCTGGCTCAGGCGCTGGTGCGAGGCCAGCACGGCCTGCATGGCGATGGCCTTGTAATCGTGGTAGGCAACCGCGTTCATGCTGGTCACCGCACGGCCATGGATGATCACCTGGGCGCCTGTGTCGCTGTTGGGTTTGAGCAGCACCGGGTTCATGTCGGTGTGCGGCGCCAGGCGACAGGCCTGGGCCTGCACCGCCTGGGCCCGGCCAATCTCGCCACCGTCGGCGGTCACGGCGCTGTTGAGGGCCATGTTCTGCGGCTTGAATGGCACCACGCCGATGCCCTGGCGCAGCAGCCAGCGGCACAGGGCAGTCACCAGGGTGCTCTTGCCGGCATCGGAGGTGGTGCCTTGCACCATCAGGGTCGTCATGTAAGGTCCTTGGGGTAGGCACTCAGGGCCTGGGCCAATCGTC
This sequence comes from Pseudomonas sp. KCJK9111, assembly GCF_046231935.1. NCBI lineage: Bacteria > Pseudomonadati > Pseudomonadota > Gammaproteobacteria > Pseudomonadales > Pseudomonadaceae > Pseudomonas > Pseudomonas sp. KCJK9111. Next base: position 8,071 of record NZ_JBJJMO010000031.1, read on the forward strand.
GTTCGTCTGCATGGCTTGGCGGTAAGCCGAAACGCAAGGCCGCCGGGCGCTCGAACAGGCGCACCAGCACCGCGTGTCGGGCAAGGTGATCGTGCAATCGCGCGGCATGCTCGCACCGCACGTACTGGAACAGGTCACACCCGCCGGCGGGCGCCAGCCCTGCATGGGTGAGCAAAGCCGCCAAGCGTTCGCTGGCGTCTGCACAGCGCTGGCGCTGCAGCTGCTGCATGGCCAGGTCGGTCAGGCTGGCCTGGGCCAGCACCCGGCTGGGACCATTGATGGTCCACGGGCCGAGCAGTTCGGCCAGGCGCAGCAGCAAGCTGTGCTCTGCGGCCACGAAACCCAGGCGCACACCGGCCAGGCCGAAGAACTTGCCGAACGAGCGCAGCACGATCAAACCTGGGCGCCCGGCACTTTCCATCACGCTGTTTCCGGGGCTGTTGTCCATGAAGGCTTCATCGACCACCAGCCAACCACCGCGCGCTGCCAGGCGCTGATGCCATCCCAGCAGCGTGGGCGCAGGCACGACACGGCCGGTGGGGTTGTTCGGGTTGACCAAGACCAGGACGTCGAGGTCGTCGAGCGCGTCGTCGACCTGATGCTCATCGAGCTCGAGCAACGCGTGTCCAACGCGCTGCCAGGCATAGGGATGCTCGGCATAACAGGGCGTCAGCACCCCGACCCGGCTCGAGCTGCGCAACAGCGGCAGAGCCTGGATGGCAGCCTGTGAGCCCGCTACGGGTAGCAGTCGCGTGGCGCCGTAGTAGCTACACGCCGCCTGTTCGAGGCCATCGTCTGTTTCCGGTAGTCGTGCCCAGGCTTCGAGTGGGATCGGCGGTATCGGGAAGGACCAGGGGGCAATGCCGCTGGACAGGTCCAGCCACTGCTCGCGGGCGATGCCGTACTGCCGAACCGCGCGCAGCAGCCGGCCTCCATGTTCAAGCATTCAGATAAGCTCCCAGACAGAACACCAACAGCCACAGCCATACCCCACGCTGCACCAGCGTCCAACCGCCCTCGATGGCATCGGGGCTGGCCGGTGGGCCGTCGCCCAGGCGCGGGCGGTCGTGCAGCTGGCCGTGGTACACCGCCGGCCCGCCCAATTCAACACCCAGGGCCCCTGCCCCGGCCGCCATGACCGGGCCGGCGTTGGGGCTGTCCCACAGTGGCCCCTGGCGGCGCCAGCAGGCCAGCGCCAGACGGGTTTTGCCCAGCACCGCATAAGTAAGCGCGACCAGGCGCGCCGGCACGTAGTTGAGTAGGTCATCGATGCGCGCCGCGCACCAGCCGAAGCGCTCGAAGCGCTCGTTGCGATAGCCCCACATGGCATCGAGGGTGTTGCTCAGTCGATAAAGCACCACCCCTGGCGCCCCGGCCACAGCAAACCAGAACAAGGCGGCGAACACGGCATCGCTGCCGTTTTCCAGCACCGACTCAGTGGCTGCCCGCGCAACCGCCGTCTCGTCCAGCTCACGGGTTTCACGGCTGACCAGATACCCCACCCGCCGCCGTGCTTCTTCCAGATCCCCCTGGCGCAGGGCCGTGGCCACCGGCAGCACATGTTCGCCCAGGCTGCGCAGCCCCAGGGCGCAGTACAACGCCAGCACATCGACCAGCCAGCCGATCACAGGCAGCCAGGAGAGCATGAGGGCCAGCAAGGTCAGGGGCACCACCGCCAGGAACCAGGCGCTCACGCCATGACTGCGCCAACCACGCCCGCCGGCATTGAAGCGCCGCTCAAGGCTGCTGGCCATGTTGCCGAACGCAACGAGCGGATGGCGCCGCCGCGGCTCGCCGAACAATGCATCCAGGGCCACACCGGCCACGGTCAGCAACGCCACGCTCATGCGCCTTCTCCCCAACGGTTTTCAAACAGCATCTGGTGCAACGGCCGTTCTTCGGCCCAGTTCTGCATGACCAGCATGGGTGCAGGGTAGAATGCCGCCACCGGCCCCAGGCACAGCACGGCCACGGGTTTGGCGCCGCTGGGCATGCCAAGCAACGCTGCCAGCGCCCTGGGATCGAACAGCGATACCCAGCCCATGCCCAGCCCTTCGGCACGGGCGGCCAGCCAGAGGTTCTGGATTGCGCAGGCGAGCGAGGCCAGGTCCATCTCAGGCAGCGTGCGGCGCCCGAAAATGTGGGGCTCACGGTTGTCCATCAAGGCGGCGACCCACAGTTCGGCACAATCGTTGATGCCCTCTACCTTGAGCTTCATGAATTCGTCCGAGCGCTCGCCCAGCGCCTGTGCAGTCAACGCCCGCTCGGCCTCCACCAGTGCCTGGATGCGCCCACGCAAGGCCCGCTCGGTGATGCGGATGAACCGCCATGGCTGCATCAAGCCCACGCTCGGTGCCTGGTGGGCTGCGCTGAGTAACCGTGTCATGACCTGCGGCGCCACCTCGCCTTGAACGAAATGGCGCATGTCGCGCCGCTCGCCGATGGCGCGATAGACCGCGGCACGCTCCTGGTCGCTGAACGCATGCTCGCTCATGGGCAAAGCAGCGCTGCGGCCGCCTCCGGGTTGGAGGGGAAGTAGAAGTGCACGTAGGACGCGGTCAAGCGGCCCAGGCGATACACGGCTTCGTTGCCGCGCCCGCCGTTGGGGCTCAACCCACGTGCCAGCGGCTCGAGCGCAGTGCTGGTCAGGGAGTGGTGGTAGGTATGGCCGCGCAGTATGCCCTCGGGCAGCTCGACCGCTTGCAGGGCCAGGGCCGCCAGGCGCTTTTGCATGGTCGCTTCACCCGGCAGCAACCCGAGCAACTCGACCCTGTCCCCGGCCACGTCGGTCAGCGCGTCGAGCAGATACAGCATGCCGCCGCATTCGGCGAGCAGTGGCTTGCCTTGGGCGTGATGGGCGCGGATGGCCTGGCACATTGAGGTATTGCGCGCCAGGGCATGATGGTGCAACTCGGGGTAACCGCCGGGCAGGTACAGGCTGTCCACTTCGGGCAGCTGCGCATCATGCAGGGGGGAGAAAAACTGCACCTGTGCGCCTAGACGGCGCAACAGGTCCAGGTTGGCGCCATAGAGAAAGGCAAAGGCTTCGTCGCGGGCTACACCGATACGTACACCCGCCAAGGTAGCCTGGGCGGGTAGCGGATCGGCCGGCTCGAAGGTGACGGCCGGTGGCAACGCGGCATCGCAGCTGGCGCCCAATGCTTGGGCAGCAGCGTCCAGACGTGCGTCCAGGTCGTTCAACTCGCTGGCCTGCACCAACCCCAGGTGACGGCTGGGCAGTTCGATGCCGCGCTCGCGGGACAAGCCGCCATACCAACGCAGGCCCTCCGTCAGGCTGCCTTCGAGCAGTTGCGCATGACGCAGGCTGCCCACCCGGTTGGCCAACACTCCGGCAAACGGCAGGTCCGGCTGATAACGCGCCAGGCCAAGCGCCAGCGCGCCAAAGGTCTGCGCCATGGCCGTACCATCAATCACAGCCAGCACCGGCACACCGAAGTGACGCGCCAGGTCGGCGCTCGAAGGGGTGCCGTCGAACAGCCCCATCACCCCTTCGATGAGAATCAGGTCGGCTTCACCTGCCGCCTCCCAGAGCAGCCGGCGGCTTTCCTCGGCACCGATCATCCACAGGTCGAGCTGGCGAACGGGTGCACCGCTGGCACGTTCGAGAATCATGGGGTCAAGAAAGTCAGGCCCGCATTTGAACACCCGCACCTTGCGGCCCAAATTACGGTGCAGGCGCGCCAGCGCGGCAGTGACCGTGGTCTTGCCTTGGCCAGAGGCCGGTGCGGCAATCAGAACGGCGGGGCAATGGCGGGCCTGGCTCACAGCTCGACGCCCTTCTGGGCACGGATACCGGCCTGGAACGCGTGCTTGAGCATACCCATTTCGGTCACGGTGTCGGCCAGCTCGACCATTTCCGGCTTGGCCGCGCGACCGGTGACGATGACGTGCTGCATGGGAGGGCGGGCCTGGATGTCCGACAGCACCTGGTCCAGATCAAGGTAGCCGTGCTTGAGCGCGATGTTGAGCTCGTCGAGCACCACGAACTGCACCGCAGGATCCTGCAGCAGTTGCCGGGAGACGGCCCACGCCGCTTCTGCCGCCGCAATGTCACGCTGGCGATCCTGCGTCTCCCACGTGAAGCCCTCACCCATCACGTGATAGCGCACCTGTTCGGGAAAGCGCCTGAAGAACAGCTCTTCGCCGGTGCTGTTGCGGCCCTTGATGAACTGCACCACGCCGCACTGCATGCCGTGGCCCAGGGCCCGGGCCAGCATGCCGAAGGCCGAGCTGCTCTTGCCCTTGCCATTGCCGGTGAGCACCAGCAGCAGGCCGCATTCGTTAGGGGAGTTGGCAATGCGCTCGTCAATGACCGCTTTCTTGCGCTGCATCCGTGCCAGATGGCGTTCGTCGCGCTCGGTGGCGTCGCTCATGGGAAGTTCTCCGCTGGCTGACACCACGATCGAGCGCCGTGTCAGGGAATGGGCAGGCAAACGGAGCGCGCGCAGGGGCATTGGCCAAAGCCAGAGTGCACCGCGCATCACCCTCCGTGATGCCGTTGGCAGTATCAGGCCGGTCTCCGGGCTCGTGAGCGGGCCACTGGCCCTGACCTGCGCGCCTTCCCGGGTATCGTACCCAGTGGCCCTGCGCGGCCGTCTCTCACCTACCGTTGCGGGGGCAGCGCCGGAATCGCACCCTGCGGGCGCTCACCGACTTCCCAGTTTCACCCTGGCCAGACGTGGCTGGCGGGGCACCTGAAACACGCGCGAAGGTTAGAGGGTTGCACCCGGAGCGTCAATCGACGCGGCTCGCCTGACGGCACAGCAGCGATCGCCGAGCCGCCGATGCAGCCCCTGCCGCCTGTGCGAATGAACCCGTGGCATTCCCTACCCTCTGAATCAATAGAACCTGCCGAGGACGCCGACCATGAACCGCGTGGCACTGCCTGTTGCACTTCTTGTAAGCCTGGGCCTGAGTGGCTGCGGCGAAAGGGCGCGCCTGACAGTGGCCGACGGCACCGGCCCTGCGCCGCAGCTGCCCTCCCCCGCCAAGACCCTGCTACCCACCGTGAACATCGCGCCAGCCGTCGGCTGGCCCGCCGGACGCATGCCCCAGGCTGCACCCGGGTTGCAGGTGTCGCGCTTTGCCGGTGACCTCGACCATCCGCGCTGGCTCTATGTGCTGCCCAATGGCGACGTGCTGGTGGCAGAAACCAACGCACCTGCCAAACCCGAAGACGCCAAGGGTATCCGCGGATGGGCCATGAAGCGGGTCATGGCACGCGCGGGGGCCGCCGTGCCCAGCCCTGATCGCATTACCCTGTTGCGCGACGCGGACCAGGACGGCGTTGCGGAAATCCGCCATACCTTTGCCGACGGGCTGAACTCGCCCTTTGGGATGGCACTGGTGGGCAACGATTTTTACGTGGCCGATACGGATAAACTGCTGCGTTTTCACTACCAGCCCGGTGCACGCCAGGTAACCGGTCCGGCAGAGGTAGTCACCTCACTGCCAGCCGGCCCTTTGAATCACCATTGGACCAAGAATGTCATCGCAAGCCCCGATGGACGGCGCCTCTATGTCACCGTGGGCTCGAACAGCAACGTGGGTGAAAACGGCCTCGATCAGGAGCAGGGGCGCGCCGCGATCTGGGAGATCGACCCCAGCACTGGCAAGCACCGCCTGTTCGCCACCGGCCTGCGCAACCCCAACGGGCTTGCCTGGGAGCCTCACAGTGGCGCGCTCTGGACCGCAGTCAACGAACGTGACGAAATCGGCAGCGACCTGGTACCGGATTACATCACTTCGGTACAAGCAGGTGGATTCTATGGTTGGCCCTATAGCTACTATGGCCAGCACGTGGATGAACGCGTGCAGCCCCAGGACCCTGCCAAGGTCGCCCGGGCACGGGTACCCGACTACGCCGTAGGGCCGCATACCGCCTCATTGGGGTTGGCCTTCGCCGGGCCGGATGTGTTGCCAGCGCGTTTTGGGGCAGGTGCATTGATTGGCCAGCATGGGTCCTGGAACCGCAAGCCCCACAGCGGCTACAAGGTGATATTCGTACCCTTCGACGCCTCGGGAAAGCCATCGGGCAAGCCCATGGACGTGCTCGATGGGTTCCTGAATGAAAGCGGCCAAGCCATGGGCCGCCCCGTGGGGGTTGCCCTGGATGGCCACGGGGCCGTGCTGGTAGCTGACGATGTAGGCAATGCCATCTGGCGCGTCAGCAAAGCTCGGTGATCGGGCTCAGGGGTTCTGGGCCAGGTGCCCTTGTGGGATGACCCGCTTGGCCTGCAGGTAGGCCTTGGCCCAGTAGCTGTTTGACAGATAGTCCAACCGCACCGTACCGCCGGTGCGCGGCGCATGCACGAAGCGCCCGTCCCCGACATAAATGCCAGCATGGCTCACCTGCGAACCGCCACTGGTCGCAAAGAACACCAGGTCACCGGACTGCAAGGATTTCACATCCACAGTAGGCGCACGCATGCCGATCATCTCCCGCGTGGAGCGCGGCAGGCTGATGCCGGCGGCATCGCGGTAGACGTACTTGATCAGACCACTGCAGTCGAAACCCGAATCGGGCGTATTGCCGCCCCAGCGGTAAGGCGTGCCAACCAGACCAATGGCGCGAATCAGTACGTCATCGGCAGTGGGCGAAAAGCTGGGTTGGCTATAGGTAACCTGAGGCTGCACGACCCGGGTAGGGGCAGGTGCCTGGGGTTGGCTCGAGCAGGCCGCCAATAAGGCTGCCAGGGAAATGAAAGCGAAGCGCGCCATCGTTGTCATGGCCAAAACATCCTGTATGGGAACGCTGGGCCGCAGCGGGATAGAGTTGAGAAATTAGATTAGACGCTTTCTGTAAATACGCACGGCGTCGAGCTTTTTTGCAAAGCAGCGACGCCGTGGTTAGGACACATCAGATTGCCATTAGTTGCGCGCGATATGGGTCGGCGCCATGGCCAAGGCACGTTTGGCCTCAAGGAAGGTCTTGCTCCAGTAACGGTCACCGAGGCTATCGATGCGCACACCGCCGCTACGACGGCTGCTGGAGTGGATGAACTGGTTGTCGCCCAGGTAGATCCCGGCATGGCTGACACGGCCACGGCCATTGGTGCTGAAGAACAGCAGGTCGCCTGGCTTGAGTTTGTTGCGCGCCACCTTCGGCGCATCGACGTTGATCATCTCGCGAGTAGAACGCGGCAAGGTCATGCCTGCCTCCTCGCGGAACAGGTAGCCGATGAAGCCGCTGCAATCGAAGCCGGACTGTTCCGAGGTACCGCCAAAGCGATAGCGGGTGCCGATCAACGACATGCCGCGCTCCAGAATGCTGTCGGCCAGCACTGGCAACTGATAGGGCTTGCTGCTGGAGAAAACCTCCAGTTCATCGTCGGTAGCCACTTCCTGGGGTTCGCCAAACACTGGCGAAGACGAGGCCTTGGCCTTGATCACCGGCTGTACGGCGACCGGGGTGTGATCCTGGGGCTGGGATACCGGCCCTTGGGCCGCACAGCCAAAAAGCAGGGTCACGAGTGCGAGTGGCACGAGGGGTGCGAAGCGCTTGAGCATGGGCACAACCGTGTCTGTAATCCTTTAGTGGGGTGGAACTATGCCCACTATAAGTTCCATTTGCAAATTTTATCGAAAAAGATGTGACTTTTCCGTGGGATGGCTCTGGCCCCGTGTTTCCAGGGACTTACCAGCCGAGGGTTTCCTTCAGGAAAGGGATGGTGAGTTTGCGCTGGGCTTGCAGGGAAGCCTGATCGAGCCGTTCCAGCAGATCGAACAGCGCACTCATGCTGCGCGCGCCGCGGGTGAGGATGAAGTGACCCACTTCGTCGGTCAGGTGCAGGCCGCGCCTGGATGCCCGCAATTGCAAGGCACGTAGCTTGTCTTCGTCAGACAGGCCGCGCATCTGGAACACCAGGGCAAGGGTGAGACGGGATTTCAGGTCAGGCAGCTTGACCGGCAATTCCCGCGGGGAAGCGGAGGCTGCCAGTAGCAGTCGACGGCCGCTGTCGCGCAGGCGGTTGAACAGGTGGAACATGGCCTCCTCCCAGTCCGGCTTGCCGGCAATGACGTGCAGGTCATCGATGCACACCAGCTCGTACTGGGCCAGGTAGTCCAGAAGACCGGTACCGCGTTCGAGCAGCTGCGCCAACGGCAGGTAGACGGCAGGCTCGCCCCGCTGCTGGAAGCGATGGGTGGCCGCTTGCAGCAGGTGCGTGCGGCCCACGCCTTGTTTGCCCCACAGGTAGATGAGGCTTTCGGTCCAGCCGGCGTCGGCTTCGCAAAGCCGCTCGACATACCCCAACGCAGCGGCATTGGCGCCCGGATAGTAGTTGATGAAGGTGGCGTCGTCGCGCAGGCGCACACCCAGGGGCAACTGGATCGGTGGTTTCATGCTCGCGGGCGGTCGACAGGACCGCTGGGGGCCTTTTGTGGACAATCGGCAAAGTCTATACCTGCCAAGCGGGGTGCACAATGACGCCGCTGCAGAGTCCAAGCAAAATCAATGGGTTGCACTATCGCCGCAGCAACCTGGGCTCACCTGCCGGCCTGTCACGGCTGGTCGGGTGCAGGGGGATCGAGGTGGACGGGAGCCGGCGCATCCCCTGCATACATGTCCGACTCCTTGTACAAGCCGTGCACGTGGCGCAGCAGCACCATGATGACCGCCGCCACCGGAAGCGCGAGCAGCACGCCTGTGAAACCGAACAGCTCTCCGCCGGCCAGGATGGCGAAGATCACCGCCACAGGGTGCAAACCGATCCGGTCGCCTACCAACAGAGGTGTCAGCACCATGCCCTCCAGTGCCTGACCGACCATGAAGACCGCGACGATGCCGAGCATGGGATACAGATCGCCACCGAACTGGAACAGCCCTGCCACCAGCGCCGCACCGATGCCAATGATGAAGCCCATGTACGGGACGATGGCCGCCAGGCCTGCCAGCATGCCGATCAACAACCCCAGTTCAAGCCCCACCAGCATCAAGCCTGCCGAATAGATGATGCCCAACGCGACCATCACCAGCAGTTGCCCACGCACGAACGCACCCAGCACCTCATGGCACTCGCTGGCCAGCCCAACGATTTGTGGCTCCCTCTGGCGCGGCAACAAGCTGCGCAACTTGGCCATCATCAAGTCCCAGTCACGCAACAGGTAGAACCCGACCACGGGGATCAGCACCATGTTGGCCACCCAGGCCATCAACGCCAGGCTGGAGGCCGTTGCCTGGGACAAGAGCATGCTGACGATATCGGTGGTTTGCCCCATGTGCGCGCCGATGGCCGCTTTGATCTTGTCGAATTTCCAGAACCCGTCGGCAAGGCCCAGACGCCCCTGCACCCAAGGCAAGGCGACATGTTCGAGCCAGTCAAGCATCTGCGGCGCCAGCGCGTACAGGCGCACCAACTGCTTGGCCAACATGGGGATGAGCACGAGCAACAGTGCAAGCATCAGCAGCGTGAACAGCCCGAACACCACCACTACGCCCCAGGTCCGCGACAAACCCAGGCGCTCCAGGCGATCGACCAGCGGGTCGGCCAGGTACGCCAGCAGAATGCCGACCAGAAACGGCGTAAGAATATTATGCAGGCTATAGAGCAGGGCGATGGCGATCACTGCCACGCCCAGCCAGATCCAACGACGCATGTCAGTCATGAACGACCCTCTTACCAACTAAAGCGCAAGCCATCGAACGGTTCGGTGGCGGCCGCAGGCGACACCGGTGGCTCGTTTGTGGACGTACCCACTGACCCAAGGGTCACCTGCGGCGCAGGTGCCTGCTCGGCTGGGACTTCCCTGAGCTTGGCCAATGCCAGCTGAGCCCGGAGTTGTTCGCGGCTGGCGATGACCGAATAGGTCAGCACGTCGCCGTCGACCCGCTTCAACTGCGCGCCGTAGGGCTCCAGCACCCGGGCCAGCTCAGCGTAGCGCGGCAGGTTCATGCCCTGGACCTGCATCTGCACCTGACCACTGGCCCCGGGACGCGTTACGTAGCGCGGTGCCAGCCGCGTGCTCACGGCAAGCATCACGGCGTCGGCCAGCGCTGCCGGGTCCGCTCCTTCGGCACTGCCCTGCTCGCGCCCATCGCCCAGCCACAATTGCCATTTGCCTTGCCATTTGCCGTCGACTTCTTGGGCGTGCACGGCCAACAGGGCATCGGCGCCGTAGCGCTGGGAGACCTCACGCAGCGGCCCGGGATCCTTGGCTTCGATATGCTTGGCGTCGGCCACCAGTTGCTCCTGCAGATCGGCCAGCGGCAGACGCAGCGGCAAGCCCCGGTGACGGGCCGCGCGCCGCAACGGCTGGGCGCTAGGCTGGCCGTCCCCTACCAGGCTAGTGCCGTCAACACTCTCGACGAGCCACCAACCCAGAATCGACGGGCGATTGCTGCCCCACAGACTGAGGCCCGCCTTGCGCAGGGCACGTTCGGTGCTGCCGGGGTCGAACTCGACCCGGACGGTTTCGGGTGGCCCTGCGTCGCTGCCCACCTGGTTGACGATCGGTTGCGGATCCTTGCGCAATGCGGCCAGCGCCGGGCTCTGCACGGCCTTGGGGTCGCCGGTCAGGCGCAGCACCAGGGTGTCGAAGGCCTGGCTGGTCGCCGCCGCACGCGCCTCGGCGCCCTGCCCGGCCACTGGCTCGCGGACCTGATAAAGGCCGGAGACGTTCTCGGCCTGGGCCGCGCCTGCGATCAACCACAGACATCCCATGACCCAAGTAGTGAACAAGCGCATCGTTGTGTCCTTGTGCTCTGGAACGGCGAGTTTCAAGCTTCAGCACTCATACCTCAAGCGGCACGGTTAAAGGTAGCACCGGCAAGGCCAGGCTTCTGGCGATCTTGCACCGGCGAGAGCCCTAAATTCACCTGCCCGTCGGCCGGAGGATGGCCGCTGCCCGGCAACCCTGATAAAATCGCGCGCCTTCACAGACCACTGATGTCACGGTTAGCCGCTGCATGGCTGCCGGCCCTTGCCGTCAGGGTCGTTTTTACGAATCCCTCCCTCCTAAAGGCCTGGATCAATGAGCAAGCAACCCTCCCTGAGCTACAAGGACGCCGGTGTAGACATCGACGCCGGCGAAGCACTGGTCGAACGCATCAAGGGCGTGGCAAAACGCACCGCACGCCCTGAAGTCATGGGTGGCCTGGGCGGCTTCGGCGCCCTTTGCGAGATCCCGGCTGGCTACAAGCAGCCGGTGCTGGTCTCTGGCACCGACGGCGTGGGCACCAAGCTGCGCCTGGCGCTGAACCTGAACAAGCACGACAGCATCGGCCAGGACCTGGTCGCCATGTGCGTGAACGACCTGGTGGTCTGCGGTGCCGAGCCGCTGTTCTTCCTGGACTACTACGCCACCGGCAAGCTCAACGTGGACGTGGCGGCTACCGTGGTCACCGGTATCGGCGCAGGTTGCGAACTGGCAGGCTGCTCGCTGGTCGGCGGCGAAACGGCCGAGATGCCGGGCATGTACGAAGGTGAAGACTACGACCTGGCAGGCTTCTGCGTAGGCGTGGTGGAGAAGGCCGAGATCATCGACGGCTCGCGCGTGGCCACCGGTGATGCGCTCATCGCCCTGCCATCCTCGGGCCCGCACTCCAACGGTTACTCGCTGATCCGCAAGATCCTCGAAGTCTCGGGCACCGACGTTGAAAGCACCCAGCTCGACGGCCAGCCGCTGACCGAACTGCTGATGGCGCCAACGCGCATCTACGTCAAGCCGCTGCTGCAACTGATCAAGAACACCGGCGCGGTCAAGGCCATGGCCCACATCACCGGTGGCGGCCTGCTGGACAATATCCCGCGCGTACTGCCGGCCAATGCCCAAGCGGTCATCGACGTGGCCAGCTGGAAGCGCCCAGCCGTCTTCGATTTCCTGCAGGAAAAGGGCAACGTCGACGAGCATGAAATGCACCGCGTGCTCAACTGCGGCGTGGGCATGGTGATCTGCGTAGGCCAGGACCAGGTCGAAACCGCCCTGAGCGAACTGCGCAACGCCGGCGAACAGCCTTGGGTCATCGGCCACATCACCGAGGCCGCAGAGGGCGCTGCCCAGGTCGAGCTGCAGAACCTCAAGGCACACTGATGCCGAGCAAGCCCTGCAATGTGGTGGTATTGCTGTCGGGTTCCGGCAGCAACCTGCAAGCGCTGATCGACAGCTGCGCCATCCCGGACAGCGCCGTGCGCATTGGCGCGGTCATCTCCAACCGCGCCGATGCCTACGGGCTGCAGCGTGCAGCCGCTGCCGGTATCGACACCGCGGTCCTTGACCATACCGGCTTCGAGGGCCGCGAAGCCTTCGATGCGGCCCTGGTGGCCTGTATCGATGGGTTCGCTCCGGACCTGGTGGTGCTGGCGGGTTTCATGCGTATCCTCAGTGGCGACTTCGTGCGCCACTACCAAGGTCGCCTGCTCAACATCCACCCTTCGCTGCTGCCTCGCTACAAAGGGTTGCACACCCATAGACGCGCCCTGGAAGCAGGGGATGTCGAGCATGGGTGCAGTGTCCACTTTGTCACTGAGGAACTCGATGGGGGCCCGTTGGTCGTACAGGCTGTCGTGCCGGTGGCACCCGATGACACGGTCCAAAGCCTGGCTCAGCGGGTTCACGCACAGGAACACGTCATCTACCCAATGGCTGTTCACTGGTTCGCCAACGGCCGCTTGCGTCTTGGCGAACAAGGTGCATTACTGGATGGCCAGCCCCTGTCGGCCAGCGGTCATTTGATTCGATCCTAGGAGATACTATGCGTCGTGCCCTGCTGTTGGCTCTTGCCGTGCTTGCCCTGCCCCTCCAGGCAGCAGACCTGAAGCCGTTCTCGGCCAGCTACACCGCCGACTGGAAGCAACTGCCCATGAGCGGTACCGCCGAACGCAGCCTGGTCAAGAATGCCGATGGTACCTGGGACCTGAACTTCAAAGCGTCGATGATGATCGCCAGCCTGACCGAGCAAAGCTCGCTGCGCCTGGATAACGACACCTTGCTGCCGCAGCGTTACCACTTCGAACGCGGCGGTCTTGGCAAGGCCAAAAAGGTCGACCTGAACTTCGACTGGGCTGCCAAGAAAGTGACCGGCAGCGATCGTGGCGATGCGATCACTCTGCCGCTCAACCGTGGGGTGCTCGACAAGTCGTCCTATCAGCTGGCGCTGCAGCACGATGTAGCCGCTGGCAAGAAGAGCATGACCTACCAGGTGGTCGATGGTGACGAGATCGACACCTATGACTTCCGCGTACTGGGTACTGAGAAAGTCACCACCAAGACCGGCCAGGTGGATGCCGTCAAGGTCGAACGTGTGCGTGATCCAAGCCAGAGCAAGCGCATCACCGAGCTGTGGTTTGCCAAGAACTGGGACTACTTGCTGGTGCAATTGCGCCAAGTGGAAACCGATGGCAAGGAATACGTGATCGTCCTGCAGGACGGTACGGTCGATGGCAAGTCGGTTAAAGGTAACTGACACTCAAGCTTTTCGGCGTTGAGCCATAACGCAACACCAAGCCCCGCCCCGTGCGGGGCTTTTATTTGGGCGGGCATAAAGCAGTCGGGCCTAGGCATACCATGGCTACATGAAACTTGTTTCATGGCCGTTTTATTTACTTAGGCTGCTAACAAACTCTATAAATAAGGCGTGCGACAGACTGTCGCACCCAACCAGAAAAAGTGGAGTTTAACGATGACAGTTCAAGTGACCGAACGCGACGAATCGAAAATGTCCCACGAAGGCCTGGCCGCAGGCGTGCGGATCTGGGATGTGCACCAGCAGGGCCAGTTGGTCGGGATGTTCCACAACGAACACGAGGCGCAACAATACCGTGTCGAACTGGAAGACCTGGAAAAGCAGCGCACCACGCAGTGACCGCGATCTTCAGAAAACCGTGACGTGAAACCCGTCATGGCGCCAGGGGCCGCCTTGCGGCCCATCGCCGCACAATGCGGCCCTGACCACCCGGTGGACGTTCAGACAGGGCCTTGCAGCATTACCACATCAGATCGTCAGGGATCTTGTACGCCGCATACGGATCGTCGTCGTCGGCTTCCTCGACATGGGTATTGAGCAGCAATACCCGGCCCGGGTCACGTTCCTGGATCTTGACGGCCGCCTCGCGGGGAATGACCTCATAGCCGCCCCCGTAGGACACCACCGCCAGCGCACCATTGCTCAATTTGCTGCGCATCAGGGCATTGACCGCGATACGCTTGACCTTCTTGTCGTCGACGAAGTTGTAGTAATCCTCGGTCGTGAGCTTGGGCAGGCGGGTCGCTTCAATCAGTTGCTTGATCTGCGCGGCGCGTGCCTTCTTCTCGGCTTTTTCCTGCTGTTCACGGTTGAGCGCCTGGTCACGCTTGGCCTTTTCGGCCATGGCTTCCTTGGCCAGCCGCTGCTGGGTATCGTCCACGTCGACCTGGCCTTTGTGCTCCAGGCGCTTCTGTTTCTTTTCAGCCTTGTTGGCCTGAGAAACCTGTTTCTGGTTGACCAGCCCGGCTTTGAGCAATTGGTCGCGAAGGGAAAGGCTCATGAATGTTCACTCACTTATGCAACAGCTCAGCCGCAGCTGGGCAGGTTCTTTTCCTGACGCTTGGCTTCACCCCAAAGGGTGTCCAGCGCATCAAGGTTACAGTCTTCAATGGCAGTGCCGCTGTCACGCAACGCCTGCTCGATAAAGCGAAAACGTCGCTCGAACTTACGATTGGCTCGGCGCAAGGCGTTTTCAGGGTCATGCTTCAAGTGACGCGCCAGGTTGACTACCGCGAACAGCAAGTCACCGACTTCATCTTCCAGCGCATCGTTGTCCCCGTCGGCCATGGCCTGCAACACTTCGTCGAGTTCCTCACGCACCTTGTCCACAACCGGCAAGGCCTCGGGCCAGTCGAACCCGACGGTGGCCGCGCGCTTTTGCAGTTTGGCCGCCCGGGACAAGGCAGGCAATGCCGTTGGGACATCGTCGAGCAATGACAGCTGTTCTGGACGACTTTTCTGCGCCCGCTCCTGCGCCTTGATTTCCTCCCAGCGTGACTTGACCTGCTCATCGCTCAGGCTGGGCGTCTCCAGCGGCGCATACAGGTCCCCGGTCGGAAAGACATGGGGGTGTCGACGAATGAGCTTGCGGGTGATGCCGTCCACCACGCCGTCGAACGCGAAACGGCCCTCCTCCCGGGCAAGTTGGCTGTAGTAGACCACCTGGAACAGCAGGTCGCCCAGCTCGCCTTGCAAGTCCTCGAAATCGCCGCGCTCGATGGTGTCCGCCACCTCGTAAGCTTCTTCGAGGGTGTGTGGGACGATGCTGGCATAGTCCTGCTTCAGGTCCCAAGGGCAGCCGTATTGCGGGTCGCGCAAGCGGGCCATGAGGTGGAGCAGGTCCTGGAGGGTGTAGGTCATTCAGGCAAGTCCTTGACGGTCGGGCTTGGCGGGCAAACCGGCCCCTGAGGGGCGGGATGCCCGCGAATCGTGCACGCGGGATTCAGGGCGTACGATTACGCCGTGTCTCGATGATGTTCGGCAACTGCGAGATACGCCCCAGCAAGCGCCCAAGGGCATCCAAACCGGGGATCTCGATGGTCAGCGACATCAGCGCCGTGTTGTCTTCCTTGTTCGAGCGGGTATTGACCGCCAGCACGTTGATCTTCTCGTTGAGCAGCACCTGCGACACATCGCGCAGCAAACCGGGGCGATCATAGGCACGGATGACGATGTCGACCGGGTAAGTCTGTACCGGAATTGGCCCCCAGCTGACCTGGATCATGCGCTCCGGCTCTTTGCCGGCCAGCTGCAACACCGAGGCGCAATCCTGGCGGTGGATGCTTACACCGCGACCCTGGGTGATGTAGCCGACGATGGCATCGCCAGGTAACGGCTGGCAGCAACCGGCCATCTGCGTCAGCAGGTTGCCCACGCCCTGGATCTGAATGTCGCCACGCTTGCCCCCACGCGGCCCGCTGGGCTTGCGCGGCACCAGTTCGATCTGCTCGATGCGCTCAGGCTCCAGCAGCTGTTGCGCCGCATTGACCAGATGCGCCAGACGCAGGTCCCCAGCGCCCAGGGACGCAAACATATCCTCGGCCGTCTTGACGTTGGTCTTCTCGGCCAGGCGCTCGAAGTCGACCTGCGGCAGGCCCAGCCGGCTGAGCTCGCGTTCGAGCAGCGTCTTGCCGGCGGCAACGTTCTGGTCGCGCGCCTGCAGCTTGAACCAGTGCACGATCTTGGCCCGCGCGCGCGAAGTGGTGACATAGCCCAGGTTCGAGTTCAGCCAGTCACGGCTCGGGTTACCGTGCTTGCTGGTGATGATTTCGACCTGCTCGCCGGTCTGCAGGCTGTAGTTGAGCGGCACGATGCGCCCGTTGATCTTGGCGCCCCGGCAGTTGTGGCCGATCTCGGTGTGCACCCGATAGGCGAAGTCCAGGGGCGTCGCGCCTTTTGGCAGGTCGATGGCGTGACCGTCCGGGGTGAACACGTACACCCGGTCGGGCTCGATGTCGACCCGCAGTTGCTCGGCCAGGCCCCCGATGTCGCCCAGCTCTTCATGCCACTCCAGCACCTGGCGCAGCCAGGAAATCTTTTCTTCGTAGTGGTTCGAGCTGGGCTTGACGTCGGTGCCCTTGTATCGCCAGTGGGCGCAGACGCCAAGCTCCGCTTCCTCGTGCATGCCGTGGGTGCGGATTTGCACTTCCAGCACCTTGCCCTCCGGGCCGATTACCGCCGTATGCAGGGAGCGGTAGCCGTTTTCCTTGGGGTTGGCGATGTAGTCGTCGAACTCCTTGGGGATGTGACGCCACAAGGTGTGCACGATACCCAGGGCGGTGTAGCAGTCGCGTATCTCGGGGACCAGCACCCGCACGGCGCGCACGTCGTAGATCTGGCTGAATTCCAGGCCCTTGCGCTGCATCTTGCGCCAGATCGAGTAGATGTGTTTAGCGCGGCCACTGATGTCCGCCTTCACCCCGGTGGCCAGCAGTTCGTTCTGCAACTGGTTCATGACATCGCTGATAAAGCGTTCACGGTCCAGGCGACGCTCGTGCAACAGCTTGGCGATCTGCTTATACTGTTCGGGCTCGAGGTAGCGGAACGAAAGGTCTTCCAGTTCCCACTTGATATGCCCGATACCCAGACGGTGGGCCAGGGGGGCGTAGATGTCGAACACTTCCCGCGCCACTCGCAGGCGTTTCTCGTCATCAGCGGCCTTTACCGCTCGAATGGCACAGGTACGTTCGGCCAGCTTGATCAACGCCACGCGAACGTCGTCGACCATCGCCACCAGCATCTTGCGCAGGTTCTCGACCTGCGCCTGAGAGCCGAGCACCAGCGACTGACGGGGGCTGAGACTGGCACTGATCGCAGCCATGCGCAGCACGCCATCGATCAGCTTGGACACGACCGGCCCGAAGCGCTGGCTGACTTCGGCCAGGGTGACCTTGCCTTCTCGCACAGCGCGGTAGATGACCGCCGCTACCAGGGAATCCTGGTCGAGCTTGAGGTCCGCGAGAATCTCGGCAATCTCAAGACCTGCCTGATAGCTCGACGTACCATCGGCCCAGGAATGCTTGGCCGGGTTGCCCTTCTTCTCGACTTCCTGGGCAAACTCGCAGGCCTCTTTGAGCGCTGCGCGGTCGAGCGCCGAATCGACGCTGACCACATGGTCCAACCACGCTTCGAGATTGATACTGCCGTCGGTATTGACCGGCTGGTGCACTCTCACCTGTACCATCTTTGTTTTACCTTTCCATACAGCGCACCCTGCGGGTGCACTGGCAATCACCGCACGGCTGCCATTCCCTGGAAGCCGCACCAAGGGGCCAGCTGGCTAGCCCACTTCGAATAACGCCATGGCTTCGACATGCGCCGTTTGAGGAAACATGTCGAGAATCCCGGCCCTTGTTAACCGGTACCCCTGCCCGACCAGCACCTGGGCGTCTCGCGCCAGTGTGGCCGGGTTGCACGATACATAGACCAGCCGCTTGGCCCCAAGACGGGCGATGCCCTGCACCACCTCCCATGCACCGTCGCGCGGTGGGTCCAAGAGTACCGCAGAAAAGCCCTCGGCGGCCCATTCCATGCCCGTCAACGGCTGCGATAAATCGGCCTGAAAAAACTGCGCGTTATGCACATCGTTGCTGCGGGCATTGGCCGCCGCACGATCGACCATGGCCTGTACGCCTTCTACCGCCACCACCTCACGGGCATGCCGTGCCAGCGGCAAGGCAAAATTGCCCAGGCCGCAGAACAGGTCCAGTACCCGCTCTTCGGGCTGCGGAGCGAGCCAGGCCAAGGCCTGCTCGATCATGGCGGTATTGACCTGGGCGTTGACCTGCACGAAGTCGCCGGGGCGCCAGGCCAGTTGCAGCTGCCAGGGCGCCAGGTCGAAACCCAGCGGCCCGGTGGCATCCACCGGCTGCGGCTCGCCTTCACCCTGCAGCCACAACTGCGCGCTGGCCTCGGCGCAGAACGCCTGCAAGCGTGCAACATCTTCGGCCGGCAACGGCGCGACATGACGCACCAGCACTGCCTCGGCCGTGCCGCTGAACAGCTCCACATGGCCCAGGGCCTGGGGCTTGGCCAACGAGCGCAGCACCGTGGGCAAGTGACGCAGGATCGACTGCAAGGGCTGTACCAGCACCAGGCAATCATCGATGGCAACGATGTCCTGACTGGCCTGCGCCCTGAAACCGACTGCCAACTGGCGGGTCTTGGGGTCCCAGCGCACGGCCACACGGGCGCGGCGACGGTAGCCGAAAGCGGCCCCGGTCAAGGGCGCGGCCCATTGCTCGGGCTGCACACCGGCCACCCGTTGCAGTTGCTCGGCCAGGGTGCGCTGCTTGAGCGCTAGCTGAGTCTCATGGGGCAGGTGTTGAAGGTTGCACCCCCCGCACTGGCCGTAGTATTTGCAAGGGGCTTCGCGGCGCTCGGGACTGGCCTGGAGCACCCGTTCAAGCCGTGCTTCGACGACTTTGCCACGGGCATTGAGCACCCTCGACTCGACCTCTTCGCCTGCCAGGGCGCCAGTGACGAACCAGGTGCGCCCTTCATGGAAAGCAATGCCGCGACCGTCCCCTGACAGGCGCTCGATGACCAGGCGTTGCTTCTTGCCCACGGGAACCTGGGGGCTACGATTGCCACCGGCTGGCTGAAAGCGCAGGCCGCTGTTGGTTTTCTTCTTGGACATTTAGCTCGGATCGAACAGGCCAGTGGACAGGTAACGGTCGCCGCGGTCGCAGATGATGGCCACCAAGGTGGCATTTTCCACTTCCTGGGACAGGCGCAGCATGGCGGCAACTGCACCACCGGAAGACACGCCGCAGAAAATGCCCTCTTCACGGGCAAGCCTGCGCATGGTCTGCTCGGCCTCGTCCTGGGACATGTCGACAATGCGATCGACCCGGGCTGCGTCGAAAATTTTTGGCAGGTATTCCTGAGGCCAGCGGCGAATACCCGGAATGGCCGCGCCTTCCATCGGCTGCAAGCCGACGATCTGCACCGCTGGATTCTGCTCCTTGAGGTACTGCGAGCACCCCATGATGGTCCCGGTGGTGCCCATGGAACTGATGAAGTGGGTAACGCGCCCCTGGGTCTGCTGCCAGATTTCCGGGCCGGTGCTGGTGTAGTGCGCCATCGGGTTGTCACCGTTGGCGAATTGGTCGAGCACCACGCCACGGCCATCGGCTTCCAGCTGCTGAGCCAGATCGCGTGCCCCTTCCATGCCCTCTTCCTTGGTCACCAGGATCAGCTCGGCGCCGTAGGCTGCCATCGCCGCCTTGCGTTCGGCCGTGGAGTTGTCGGGCATGATCAGGATCATCTTGTAACCCTTGATTGCCGCTGCCATGGCCAACGCGATGCCGGTGTTGCCGGAGGTGGCTTCGATCAGCGTATCGCCAGGCTTGATCTGGCCGCGCGATTCGGCACGGGCGATCATCGACAGCGCGGGACGGTCCTTGACCGAGCCGGCAGGATTGTTGCCCTCGAGCTTGAGCAGCAAGGTATTGCTGGTCTGGCCAGCCAGGCGCTGCAGGCGAACCAGGGGCGTATTGCCGACGCAATCGGCGATGGTTGGATACTGCAAGGTCATGGTGTCTTTCACAATCCGGACGGCGGGGGCGCCCATCATACCGGCAAACCCCGCTTCGCCATATCACGCAATCTGTGGTGCATATAGCTACAGGCTATAAAGCCCGTGCAATGCCTTGCCCGTGCCCGGCGCCACATACCACCGCCGGTGCTGCACCTGCGTACGGACTTAACGCGTGCAATGGCTGGCGAGGGGGAGTAACGTCCCCGCTTGGCCGCCTTGCAGGGCGGCATCCAGGCACATTGACAGGAGGCGAGTGTGCTCGATCGTTTGGGAATTCGCAGCCGCGTGCTGTTGCTGGCGCTGCTGCCAGCCGGGTTGATGGCAGTGGTGCTGGGCAGCTACTTCACCTGGCTGCAACAGAGCGACCTGCGTACGCAACTGCTGCAACGGGGCAAGATGCTGGCCGAGCAGCTGGCGCCGCTGGCAGCCCCGGCCATGGCCCGCAAAGCGCCTGCACAACTGGAGCGCATTGCCGCGCAAACCCTCGAACAGGCCGACGTACGCGCCGTCGCCTTCCTGACACCGGATCGTAGTCGGCTGGCCCATGCCGGCCCGAGCATGCTCAACCAACCGCCCAGCGGCGGCAGCGGTACCCAGTTGCTGCAACGCAGTGGCAACGACGCCACTCGTTACCTGATGCCAGTGTTCGGCCACCACCGTGACCTGGCCACCGATGCCGTGCCTGCCGAAGCCGAACGCTTGCTGGGCTGGGTGGAGATCGAGCTGTCCCATGACGGCACCTTGCTGCGCGGCTACCGCAACCTGTTCACCACGCTGCTTCTGATCCTGGCCTGCCTGGTGGTCAGCGGGCTGCTGGCCCTGCGCATGAGCCGTGCCATCAACACGCCGATCGAGCGCATCAAGCATGCGGTCAACCAGCTCAAGGACGGCCACCTGGAGGAACGCCTGCCGGCCATGGGCAGTCACGAGCTGGACGAACTGGCCCGCGGCATCAACCGCATGGCCGAGACCCTGCACAGTGCCCACGAAGAGCTGCAGCACAGCATCGACCAGGCCACCGAGGATGTCCGGCAGAACCTGGAAACCATCGAAATCCAGAACATCGAGCTGGACATGGCCCGCAAGGAAGCCCTGGAAGCCAGCCGCATCAAGTCGGAATTTTTGGCCAACATGAGCCATGAAATCCGCACGCCGCTCAACGGCATTCTGGGCTTTACCCACCTGCTGCAGAAAAGCGAGCTGATGCCCCGCCAGGTGGACTACCTGAACACCATCGAGAAGTCAGCCGACAATTTGCTCGGGATCATCAATGAAATCCTCGATTTCTCCAAGATAGAAGCAGGCAAGCTGGTGCTCGACAGCATCCCCTTCAACCTGCGCGACCTGATCCAGGACACCCTGACCATCCTGGCACCGGCCGCCCATGCCAAGCAGCTTGAGCTGCTGTGCCTGATCTACCGCGATACGCCCTCCTCGCTGATCGGTGACCCGCTGCGCCTCAAGCAGATCCTCACCAACCTGGTCAGCAACGCGATCAAGTTCACCCGCGAAGGCACCATCGTCGTGCGCGCCATGCTCGAAGACGAGCACGAGGACAGCGCCCAATTGCGCATTAGCGTCCAGGACACCGGCATCGGCCTGTCGCCTCAAGATGTACGCACGCTGTTCCAGGCCTTCAGCCAGGCTGACAACTCCCTGGCCCGCCAGCCAGGCGGCACCGGCCTGGGGCTGGTGATCTCCAAGCGCCTGATCGAGCAGATGGGCGGCGAAATCGGCGTCGATAGCACCCCTGGCGAAGGTTCGCAGTTCTGGATCAGCCTCAACCTGCCCAAGGCGCACGACGATGCCGAGGAGCTGCCTCTGCAGCCCTTGCTCGGCCGGCGCGCCGCCATCGTCGATGGCCATGCACTGGCGCGGCAGGCCCTGGAGCACCAGTTGCAGGACTGCGGCCTGAGCGTCTGTGTCTTTACCTCCTACGAGCAACTGGTGCAGGCGGTGCAAGCTGCCAGCCAGGCGGGGCAGCCTTTCGACTTCGCCGTGCTGGGCGCCAACGTGGGCTCCCTGGCGCCTGAACAGCTGGGTCAGTATTACCAGCATCTGGAGCGGCATCATTGCCAGTGCGTGGTGCTGTGCCCCACGACCGAGCAGGCGCTCTATCACCCTTACCTGTCCAATGGCCACGGCCAACTGCTGTCCAAGCCATCGTGCACGCGCAAGCTGCGCCGCCTGCTGCTGGAAATGGTCCAGCCCCGCCGGTTGCAGGGCGAGGTCAGCGCCATGGTGGGCCAGCAGCGCCAGCCCAAGGTGCTGTGCGTGGATGACAACGCGGCCAACCTCTTGCTGGTGCAGACTCTGCTGGAGGACCTGGGCGCCCGGGTGACGGCTGTCGACAATGGTTACGCGGCGGTACAGGCCGTGCAGAGCGAACCGTTCGACCTGGTACTGATGGACGTGCAGATGCCCGGCATGGACGGACGCGCCTGCACCGAGCAAATTCGCCGCTGGGAAAACACCCAGAGCGGCAACCCGTTGCCAATCGTTGCACTGACCGCCCACGCAATGGCCAATGAAAAACGCGCCTTGCTCCATGGCGGCATGGACGACTACCTGACCAAGCCGATCAGCGAGCGGCAACTGGCACAGGTGGTGATGAAGTGGACTGGGCTGAGCCTTGGCTTGTCGCCGCAGATGCCGGCGAGCCTGCCCACTGGGCCTGACGAGTTGAAGGTGCTCGACCATGACGAAGGCCTGCGCCTGGCGGCAGGCAAAGCCGATCTGGCCGCCGACATGCTGAGCATGTTGCTGGCCTCGCTGGAAGATGACCGCGCCGCTATTCGGGATGCACGTCAAGCGCATGACCGTCGTACGCTCATCGAGCAGGTGCACCGGCTCAACGGCGCTTCTCGCTATTGCGGCGTGCCTCAGCTGCGTGCCGCGTGCCAACGCAGCGAGACCCTGCTCAAGCAGGACAGCCCCTTGGCTGGGGAGGCGCTCGATGAACTGGACAACGCGATCAGCCGGCTGGCAGCCGAGGCCAGGCTGAGTATTTGAGGGCAGCCGCCCTTTCCACTGACCCAGTGCCTATGCACAAGGAGCCACCATGCGCGCCCTGCTGTTCAGCAGTCAGCACTATGACCAGGAGAGTTTCACCCAGGCCGCCGTGGGCGGCGGCGTGGCACTGCATTTTCAGTCCGCGCGTCTTACGGCGGATACCGCGCCGCTGGCCCAGGGCTACGAGGTCGTCTGCGCGTTCATCAACGACGAGCTCGACGCGGCGGTGCTGCAATGCCTGGCGCGCGGTGGTACGCGCCTGGTGGCCTTGCGTTCAGCTGGGTACAACCATGTCGACCTGGCGGCGGCCCAGCGGCTGGGAATAGATGTGGTGCGGGTACCGGCCTATTCGCCCCAAGCCGTGGCCGAGCACGCCGTGGCGCTGATACTGGCGCTCAATCGGCGCTTGCACCGGGCCTACAACCGCACGCGTGAAGGCGATTTCACCTTGCACGGGCTGACCGGTTTCGACTTGCATGGCAAGACCGTCGGGGTCGTCGGCACCGGCCAGATCGGCGCGGCCTTCGCACGCATCATGGCCGGCTTCGGCTGCCAACTACTGGCCTACGACCCCTGCCCCGACCCGCAGCTCGAGGCCTTGGGCGCGCGCTACATGAGTTTGCCAGCGTTGCTGAGCCAGGCACGCATCATCAGCCTGCACTGCCCGTTGACGCCAGGTACCCGGCACCTGATCAATGCCCAGAGCCTGACGCACCTGCAACCTGGCGCCATGCTGGTCAACACAGGACGCGGGGCGCTGGTCGATACGCCGGCACTACTCGATGCGCTCAAGAGCGGCCAGCTGGGCTACCTGGGCCTGGACGTTTACGAAGAAGAAGCCAAAGTATTCTTCGAAGACCGTTCGGACCTACCCCTGCAGGACGATGTGCTGGCGCGCCTGCTGACATTCCCGAATGTGATCGTCACGGCCCATCAAGCCTTCCTCACCCATGAGGCCTTGCAGGCCATTGCCCAGACGACGCTTGAGAACATTGCCTGCTGGGCGGCAGGCAGGGCGCAGAACCTGGTGACCGGTTAATGCTAGGATACGCGGCATTTAGGGAGGACCCATGGTCGAACACGATTTTCGCTACACCCTCTTCAACCCGCAGCACACGCTGATCGAGTGCCGAGCCCTGGTGCCCGGCCGTTACCAGGTCACAGGCAACGGTGGCTCGATGCACAAGGGCGACACCCTGCTGGTCACCCTCAAGGGCAGCAAGGACTTGGCCATGCGCCTGACCGTGGACAGCGTCCGCCACCTGATCAACCCGCGCGGACAGTGGGTTGCCGTGGCCAACGGGCCGGTCTTCCACGAACTGGAGATCCTGGCCTGGCAAGTGGCGTGCGACAACTGCGATGCGGTACTGGACTTCGAATTTGCGGTCGATGCCAAGCTGGGCAAGGCAGCGCGTCAGCCTGCAGCCAGCGCCCGCATCGCCGAACTGGGCTGGGCAAGCCAGGACGCCCGGCACCTCTGCCCCCGTTGCCAGGAGCCTGCACAATGAAAAACCTGCTTACCAGCGCACTGATTGCCACCGGCCTGCTTGGCTGCGCGACCGCCCCTTCGGACCTGCAGCAAGACCGCAGCTACGTACTGGAGTGGATCGGCGAGCGCCCCCTGATCGACAACAGCCACTTGAGCATGACCTTGGGCAGCGACGGGCGCGCCTATGGCAATGCCGGCTGCAATCACTGGTTCGCGGCCTACACCCTCGATGGCGAGCGCTTGAGTTTTGGTAGCGTCGGCAGCACCCGCAAGCTGTGTGCACCGGCTTTGATGGAACAGGAAAAACGCTTCCTGCAGGCCCTTGGCAACGTCACCCGCTGGGACCTGGCGCCGGATCAGCAATTGCGCTTGTGGCCCACCGACGGCAAGCCGCTGCGCCTGTGGCCTGAAGAGGGCTGAGCGGGCGGGCTGTTGCCCGCGGGGCCTGGCTTGACAGGTCAGCGCCCCGTTCGCTCAGGCCGTGCCAGCGTCACCCCTGTTTCAGGGCCTTGATCTTGGCCTTCAAGCCTTCGATCGTCTGCTCACCGAGCAATTGCTCACGCACCTTGCCCTTGTCATCAATGATGTAGGTCACCGGCAGCGCCTCGCTGCGGGGCAGGTCATAGCGCTCGGCGGGGTCCTGGGCCAGCACGGTGAAATCGATGCCTAACGTATCGGCCGCCTGCTTGAGGTCCGCGCCTTGCAGGCCATCGAAATTCACCCCCACCACCTTGATGCCCTCAGCGGCCCATTGCTTGGCAGCCGCATTGAGCTCGGGAATTTCGGTACGGCACGGCCCGCACCACTCCGCCCAGTAGTTGAGCACCAGCCAGTGCCCGTCTACCTGCTCGGCCTTTACCGTGTTGCCGTGCTGGTCCACGCCATAATCGGCACCGCAACCACCGAGCAACAGGCTCGCGGTGATGGCCATTACTGCTGCCAGACGCCTTGCCATGGGTCAATCCTTCTCGAGTTTTAGAGCAAATGGGTCAGTCGCTGCGGTTAGAATACCGGTCACACCTTGCTGGATGCGACCCCACATGACTGACCTGACGCTCTATCATAACCCGCGCTGCTCCAAATCCCGCGGCGCGCTGGAACTGCTCGAGGCCCGCGGCCTGGCGCCTACCGTGGTGCGCTACCTGGAAACGCCCCTCGATGTCGCCGCGCTCAAGGTGCTGCTGGACAAGCTAGGCATCCCGCCCCGTCAACTGTTGCGTACGGGCGAGGACGACTACGCTCAACTCAATCTGGCCGATCCGACACTCAGCAACGCCCAGCTGATCGACGCCATGGCGACCCATCCCAAGCTGATCGAGCGGCCAATCCTGGTAGCCGGCGACAAGGCCGTGATCGGCCGCCCACCCGAAAATATCCTGGAGATCCTGCCGTGAGCGAACCCTATATCCTGGTGCTCTACTACAGCCGCCATGGCTCGACCAGCGAGATGGCCCGGCACATCGCCCGTGGCATCGAACTGGGCGGCATGGAAGCACGCCTGCGCACCGTACCGGCCGTGTCCAGCGAATGCGAGGCGGTCGCGCCCGACGTGCCGGCCAGTGGCGCGCCCTACGCCACCCTCGACGACCTGCGCCACTGCTCGGGGCTGGCCCTGGGCAGCCCTACCCGCTTCGGCAACATGGCCGCTGCGCTCAAGTACTTCCTGGACGGTACCAGCCCCTTGTGGCTGGGCGGCGAGCTGGTGGGCAAGCCCGCCGGTGTGTTCACCTCGACCGCCAGCCTGCACGGTGGTCAGGAGAGCACCCTGCTGTCGATGATGCTGCCCCTGCTGCACCACGGCATGCTGGTACTGGGCCTGCCCTACAGCGAGTCAGCCCTGATCGAGACCCGTGGCGGCGGCACACCCTACGGGGCGAGCCACCACGCCGGCGCCGATGGCAAGCGCGACCTCGATGAGCACGAAATCGCTTTGTGCCGCGCCCTGGGGCAGCGCCTGGCAACCACGGCCAAAGCCTTGGAGACCACGCGTGGCTAAGGCGCGAAAACCGCTGCCTGCGCAGGCATGGCTAGCACCTCGGGTACGGGTGACCCGGGCGCTGAGCTTGGTGTTCGTGCTGGGCTTGATCGCGCTGCTGGTGGTGAACAACCTGTGGTTCGCCAATCTGCATGGCGCGCGGGTGAGCGTGATCCTGGCCATTGAACTGCTGCCACTGCTGCTGGTACTGCCAGGCATGGTCAGCGCCAGCGCCCGCGCGCATGCCTGGGCCTGTTTCGTGGTCAACATCTACTTCATCAAGGGGGTGGTGGCGGCGTTCGATCCTGCTCGGGCTCTGTTTGGCTGGCTTGAGCTGTTGGTCAGCCTGGGGCTGTTCACGGCCGCGCTGCTGTATGTGCGCTGGAAGTTCCAGTACCAAAGGCGCCTGGCCGGCGAAGGCAACTGATGGGGGGCGGGCCCGCCCCCGCCGGCTCAGTGATTGACGGTATGGGCCAGCATCACCGACAGCTGGCACAACGGTCGGCCGCTTTGTTCGTGCCACTGGTTGAAGGCGTCCTGCACCAGGGCCAGGTCGCGCTGGCTGGTGGGCTTCTTGTCGATGACCTTTTGAGCGATCAGCGCTGCCGCCATATCGTCGGTCGGCACGAAGGTGTCCTTGCCGACCATGCGCAGGAAACGCGGCGCGGACAAACCGCCCAACTGATTACCGTGCTTGGTCAGGTATTTCCATAAACCCACGATATCGGTTACTGGCCAATCGGCGATGAAGTTCCCGAAGCTGCCCCACTGCTTTTCGATATCCAGCACCATCTGGGCGTTGCGTGGCACGCTCTTGAGCTTGCCCAGGTGCCGGATAATGCGGGTGTCCTGCATCAGCCGCTCAAGGTGCTCGGCACTCATCAGCACGACCTTTTCCGGGTCGAAGCCGAAGAACACCTGCTCGAACGCCGGCCACTTGGCGTCCACCAGGCTGTGCTTGAGCCCGGCGCGAAATACGCGCAGGGCAAGGGTCGACAAGTAGCGATCAGCGCTGGTCGCCCGTAGCTGCTCCGGGCTGCGAGGTTGCGGCAGGGCCGCCTCCAGGGCGCGGGCAGAGCCGAAGCGGTTCAGGCAGAACTCGTGCAGCCACTGATAGTCACGCATGGGTCAGATGTTTACCACGTCAAGAAAGCGCGGGGTGGCGTTTTCATCGATCGTCAGGCTGGTGAAATCGAAGAGGTTGCGGTCGGCCAGCTGCGACGGTGCGACATTCTGCAAAGCGCGGAAGATGCTTTCGGTCCGGCCTGGGTGCTTGCGCTCCCATTCGACCAGCATGTCCTTGACCACCTGACGCTGCAGGTTCTCCTGCGAGCCGCACAGGTTGCAGGGGATGATCGGGAACGCCTTCATGTCCGAGTACGCCTGGATATCCTTCTCGCTGCAGTAGGCCAGCGGACGGATCACCACGTTACGGCCGTCGTCGGCGCGCAGTTTTGGCGGCATGCCTTTGAGGGCACCGTTGAAGAACATGTTGAGGAAGAATGTTTCGACGATGTCGTCCCGGTGATGACCCAGGGCCATCTTGGTGGCACCGATTTCATCAGCGAAGGTGTACAAGGTGCCGCGACGCAGGCGCGAGCAGAGCGAGCAAGTGGTCTTGCCTTCCGGGACCAGCTCCTTGACCACCGAGTAGGTGTCCTTTTCGACGATGTGGTACTCGACACCCAGTTCCTTGAGGTAGGCCGGCAGCACGTGCTCCGGAAAGCCTGGCTGCTTCTGGTCCATGTTCACCGCCACGATCTGGAACGAGATCGGCGCCACCTTCTGCAGGTGCAACAGAACATCGAGCATGGTGTAGCTGTCCTTGCCGCCGGACAGGCAGACCATGACCTTGTCGCCATCCTCGATCATGTTGTAGTCGGTGATGGCTTCGCCAGCGAGACGACGCAGGCGTTTTTGCAATTTGTTCTGGTTGACCGAAAGGGTGCCCATAGCGCTTGAATCCGCGAGGTGTGACAAAAGCCGGCTATTTTACGCACAATTGCAGCAGGGCTGTAGGCATTCCGACAAAGACTTCAGGGCGATCACGCTCAAATAACCCGCCGTGTGACCAATGGCTGGGTGAGTGCACTGCCGCTGCGGCATAATGGCCGCCAGAGGATTCATTGCCCCATGCCCGAACTGCTCATCCAACGCGTCGAAATCTGCTATCAGCAGGCCGAGCGCTTTTTTGATCGCGCCTTCCCCCGCCCGCAGGTCAGTTTCAAGCTGCGCGGGCAAAAAGCCGGGGTGGCCCACCTGCACGAAAACAAGCTGCGTTTCAACCTGCAGCTATACCGCGAGAACCACGAAGACTTCCTGCGCCAGACCGTAGCGCACGAGGTCGCCCACCTGGTCGCTCACCAGGTCTTTGGTGACAGTATCCAGGCCCACGGCCAGGAGTGGCAGTTGATCATGCGCGGCGTCTACGAACTGCCGCCGGCGCGCTGCCACAACTACGCCGTCAAGCGCCGCGCGGTGACCCGCTACCTCTACCGCTGCCCCTGCCCGCAAAGTGAGTTTGCGTTCACGGCGCAGCGCCACGCACTGGTGGGCCAAGGCCGGCGGTACCTGTGCAAACGTTGCAGGCAACTACTGGTCTACAGCGGCCAGACGCGGGTCGAATAGCGGCTTAGTCACGAAACAGGCAAAAAAAACGATCCGTTGACGTGGGGTCAACGGATCGTCTCGTCATGCTGGGCGCTTCTTTACTTCTCGACGAACGCCCGCTCGATCAGGTAATCGCCCGGCTCGCGCATGCGTGGGGAGATTTTCAGGCCGAAGCTGTCCAGCACTTCGCTGGTCTCATCGAGCATGCTCGGGCTGCCGCAGATCATCGCGCGGTCATCCTGCGGGTTGATCGGCGGCAGGCCGATGTCGCTGAACAACTTGCCGCTGCGCATCAGGTCGGTCAGGCGGCCCTGGTTCTCGAAAGGCTCGCGGGTGACGGTCGGGTAATAGATCAGCTTTTCGCGTACGGCTTCGCCGAAGAATTCGTTCTGCGGCAGGTGCTCGGTGATGAACTCGCGGTAAGCCACTTCGTTCACGTAGCGCACGCCGTGGACCAGGATCACCTTCTCGAAACGCTCGTAGGTTTCCGGGTCCTGGATCACACTCATGAACGGCGCCAGGCCAGTACCGGTGCTGAGCAGGTACAAGTGCTTGCCGGGGTTGAGGTCGTCGAGCACCAGCGTACCGGTAGGCTTCTTGCTGATGATGATCTCATCGCCTTCCTTCAGGTGCTGCAGCTGCGAGGTCAGCGGGCCGTCGGGCACCTTGATGCTGAAGAACTCCAGGTGTTCTTCCCAGTTCGGCGAAGCGATGGAGTAGGCGCGCATGAGCGGACGGCCGGAGTCCTGCTGCAGGCCGATCATCACGAACTGACCGTTCTCGAAGCGCAGCCCCGGATCACGGGTGCACTTGAAGCTGAACAGCGTGTCGTTCCAGTGGTGCACACTGAGGACACGTTCGTGGTTCATGTTGCTCATCTAATGGGGCTCCTGAAGAAAGTCGCAGCGCGTACAAGGCGCAGAGTTGCGCGATAGTTTAGGGGCAGCGACAATATCTGTTAACTGGATTATCAAGATATGTGTTATCGGTTATATCGATATGCGATTCACACTACGTCAACTTCAGGTCTTCGTGGCCGTCGCCCAGCACCAGAGCGTTTCACGCGCTGCAAGCGTGCTTGCGCTGTCGCAATCGGCTGCGAGCACCTCCATCACCGAGCTTGAACGCCAGAGCAGCTGCCAGTTGTTCGACCGGGCGGGCAAGCGCCTGAGCCTCAACGCCTTGGGTCATCAGTTGCTGCCACAAGCCGTGGCACTCCTGGACCAGGCCAAGGAAATCGAGGACCTGCTCAACGGCAAATCAGGGTTCGGCTCCCTCGTGGTGGGCGCCACGCTCACCATTGGCAACTACCTGGCAACCCTTCTGATCGGCAGCTTCATGCAGCGGCACCCCGAAAGCCAGGTGAAGCTGCACGTACAAAATACTGTGCATATCGTGCAACAGGTGGCACACCATGAAATTGACCTGGGTCTGATCGAAGGTGATTGCAATCATCCGGACCTTGAGGTGCAGCCTTGGGTGGCAGATGAACTGGTGGTGTTCTGTGCCCCCCAACATCCATTGGCCAGGCAAGGCCGCGCTGACATCGCCACGCTGGCCCGTGAGGCGTGGATCCTGCGCGAGCAGGGCTCGGGCACGCGCCTGACGTTCGACCAGGCCATGCGCCACCACCGCGCACAGCTGGACATCCGCCTGGAACTGGAGCACACCGAGGCCATCAAGCGCGCCGTGGAATCGGGCCTGGGCATCGGATGCATCTCACGCCTGGCCCTGCGCGATGCCTTTCGCCGTGGCAGCCTGGTGGCAGTGGAAACACCCGAGCTGGACTTGATGCGCCAGTTCTACTTCATCTGGCACAAGCAGAAATACCAGACATCGGCGATGCGCGAGTTTCTGGAACTCTGTCGCCACTTCACCGCTGGCGTCACGCGCAGCGACGAGATCGTGCTGCCGCCTATAGCCTGAGCCGTGCAGCCGCAGCGCCCCGCGTTGTAGCCCTACAGAAGGATCACGCCCCACACGATCGCGACCATGCACAACGACACCAACTGGGCAGCGCTGCCCATGTCCTTGGCGTTCTTGGACAAAGGGTGGCGTTCGAGGGAAATGCGATCGATCGCCGCCTCCACCGCCGAATTGAACAGCTCGACAATCAGCCCAAGCAGGCACACCGCGATCATGATGGCCCGCTCCGCACGGCTTACCGGCAACCAGAAGGCAACAGGCACCAGCACGATGTTGAGCAGTACCAGCTGGCGGAATGCAGCCTCGCCCTTGAAGGCGGCGCGCAGCCCGTCCAGGGAATAACCCGCGGCGTTGAGGATTCGTTTCAGACCAGTCTGGCCCTTGAAAGGAGATGGCGTCATGGGGTTCGCTTAGCTACGAAAGGGCCGGCAGACTAGGCTGGCAAGGGTCAAAAAAGCGTGAAGGCCTGGGTAATCAGGTGCTGGCAACCGATTCAAGTTGTTGCAGCAACAAAGCGGCCTGGGTGCGCGTGCGCACGCCCAGCTTGCGGAAAATGGCCGTCACATGGGCCTTGATGGTGGCTTCGGACACACTCAGCTCGTAGGCGATCTGCTTGTTCAGCAAGCCCTCGCAGACCATCGTCAGTACCCGGAACTGCTGCGGCGTCAGGCTGGCGAGTCCTTCGCTGGCAGCCCTCGCTTCAGCAGGCACATCGACCTTCTCGAACGCCTGTGGTGGCCACCACACCTCGCCATCGAGCACTTTGCGCACCGCATCCTGAATCACTTCGAGGGTGCTCGACTTGGGAATGAACCCGCTGGCGCCGAACTCGCGGGACTTGACCACGACCGCAGCCTCCTCCTGCGCCGAGACCATCACCACCGGTATCTGCGGGTACTGCCCGCGCAGCAGGACCAAGCCGGAAAAACCGTAGGCACCAGGCATGTTCAGGTCGAGCAGCACCAGGTCCCAGTCTGCCTTTTCGCTCAGGCGGTTCTCCAGCTCTGCAATACTTGCCACTTCCACCAGACGCACGTCCGGGCCCATGCCCAGGGTGACGGCCTGGCGCAGTGCACCGCGAAACAGCGGGTGGTCATCGGCAATCAGGATTTCATATGTGGCCATCGATCTAAGGATCCTGTTCTGTACCAGGGGCCCGTCGGCACGGGCGCACTGGCGGGAATCGGCGCCAAGGATGCCGAGCGGCGACAGCATAGGTCAAGCCAGCCTGCCAGTCGCTCAATCCGCCTTGGCGGCATCCCGGTCATTATGAACCAAAGCCGGTAGGCTGCCCCTTGGACTATAGGAAGGTATGCAGGCGCTGGTGAACAGCATCCTGTTCATCCAGGGGCAGGCGGCGTTTGCCACTGAGGTAGTGCAAGCTGAAGACGTCCAGGTAGGCGTCCAGCGCCTGTGAGGCGAGGTGATCCCCGGCCAGGTCCAGGCACATGGCGGCCACTTCCGCCGTACAGAAATGGTCATCGCGCCGTGAGCGGCGCAGCCGGTAGCGTGACATCTGCTCGGGCTGCAGGCTCAACACCGGAAAACGCTCCAGGTAGGGGCTTTTGCGAAACATCTTGCGCGCTTCGGTCCAGGTGGCGTCGAGCAGGATGAACAATGGCCGCTTGCCAGGCGAGCGCACCACGTCCGTCACGACGCGCTCCGGCGCCACGAATTCACCCGGGAACACGATGTACGGCTGCCATTGCGGGTCATCGAGCAACGCCAACAAGCCCTCGTCCACCGAGGTGCGCAACCAGCCAAAGGCGGATGTGTCTTCGATCAGGTCAGCGATGAGCCAGCCGGTATTGGTTGGCTTCAGCGGCTCGGTATCGTGCATCAACAGGCAGATGCCCGACTCGGCATTGACGTTGGGTTTCCAGTCACACAGGCAATGCGTGGCAATGACCCGGCAACCTGGGCAACGCTCGGCCCGGGAGCCGCGTGCGATGAAGGGTTTGTTGCTGCGCGCCAGGCGTTCGGCGCGCAGCCGCGCGACGGCATGGCTCATGCCGGCACGCATTGCAGAAAAGAGGTGGCAGTCACTGCAGTGGCTCGATTGAAAACGGCTGGCAGTTTACCAGAATGCCGGCCATTTGCTGTGCAGACGACCGGAGCGCCCCTATACTCGCGATTTCAAGCGCCACGCGGGCGGCAGCGATGAGGGAACGCCGTCTGCCTACGCCTGTCCAAGCGCCAGTCACCGAACCAGGAGAGATCCATGCTGCGCCTTATCGCCCCCGCCCTGAGCTTGTTGCTCTCACTGCCACTTGCAGCCCAGGCGGCTTCCAAGCAGGACTATGACCTGAACACGATGCTGCAGAAGGTTGCCAAGGAAAGCAGCGTTGGCACACCCCGCGCCATCAACGAAGACATTCTCGACCAAGGCTATACGGTCGAAGGCAAGGCCCTGATCAACCACCTCAGCGTACGCGCCGACCATGCTGCGCGCATGCAGGCCAACCCTGAGCAGGTGCGCAGCCAGTTGGGCGACAGCGTCTGCCGCAACACCGGGTTCCGCAACCTGATGTCCAAAGGCGCAGTGATGGTGTACCGCTTCACGGTCTACAAGACCAATCAGCCGTTGATGGATCAGGCCTTCGACAGCGCTAGCTGCGTTGCCGGTAACAAGAAGAAGTAAAGCTTCGAATACCGCTCAACAACCGTCCGGGCGCCCCTCCATGCGCCCGACATCCTCATACGGGCTGGGCGTGACCCGTGCTATAGGGCTAGATTGATAAGGAGCAGAAGGAGAAGTTGCATGCCCTATCAATCGAATGAACTGCTTTCCAGCCACTTCCGAGATCATGACATCGACCTGAGCTACATCGACGCCCAACTCGAACGCGTAGCCCCCGATAGCCCCAACCTGCCCCTCTATCGCGACATGATGCTGACGATCCTGCGCATGGCCCACGACGACGCCGACCGC
Source organism: Pseudomonas sp. KCJK9111 (assembly GCF_046231935.1). Taxonomy (NCBI): domain Bacteria; kingdom Pseudomonadati; phylum Pseudomonadota; class Gammaproteobacteria; order Pseudomonadales; family Pseudomonadaceae; genus Pseudomonas; species Pseudomonas sp. KCJK9111. The sequence goes on from NZ_JBJJMO010000031.1 coordinate 42,039, forward strand.
TGGAGCACCAAGATCACCCTGCAAGCGCTGCGCGAACTCGACCAGTCCTTTCGCGCACTGCGTCGCCACAAGCACCGCCGTAAGGTCACTGTGTTCGGCTCGGCGCGTACGCCGCTGGAGCACCCCATGTATGCCCTGGCCCGTGAGCTGGGTGCTGCGCTGGCCCGCTCGGACCTGATGGTCATCACCGGTGGCGGCGGCGGTATCATGGCCGCTGCCCATGAAGGCTCCGGCGCCGACAACAGCCTTGGCTTCAACATCACCCTGCCCTTCGAACAACATGCCAACCCAACCATAGAAGGCACCGACAAGCTGCTGTCGTTTCACTTCTTCTTCATTCGCAAGCTGTTCTTCGTCAAGGAAGCGGACGCGCTGGTGTTGTGCCCCGGAGGGTTCGGTACGCTCGATGAAGCACTGGAAGTGCTGACGCTTATCCAGACGGGTAAGAGCCCTTTGGTACCGGTGGTACTGCTGGACTCACCGCAGGGTACCTTCTGGCAGGACTGCCTGACGTTCATTCGCCACCAGCTGCAGGACAATCGCTACATCCTGCCAGGCGACCTCAAGCTGCTGCGTCTGGTGCACAGTGCCGAGGAAGCTGTTGAGGAAATCAATCGGTTCTACCAAAACTACCACTCCAGCCGCTGGCTGAAACGCCAGTTCGTCCTGCGCATGTACCGGCCACTCACGCCCGAGGCGTTGCAGGCGATTGACGAGCAGTTTGCCGATCTCTGCCTAAGCGGCAGCTTCGAGCAAACGCCTGACAGCAACGTCGAAAACGAAACCGGGGATTTTGGGCATCTGACACGCCTGTGCTTCGCTTTTACCGGCCGCGATCAAGGCCGACTGCGAGAGCTGGTGGACTTCATCAATCTGCCGCAACATTGGGCTGTTGCGCCGTCAGCCTGCCATGAACAGCACTTGCCGAATCTCTCTTAGGCGCAGGCAGTGGGTTCAATCGTCCCAGCCTCGCCCGCTGAGCAGCTTTCCAATCATGTCCATGGGGAAACCACGATAAGCGAGAAAGCGCATTTGCTGCGCACGCGCCTTGGGATCCTCAGGGCGTTGCCCGGCATACTTGCGCTGCCATACCTCATACAGGCGCTCGCCCCAGTCGATATCACTTTCGCGAAGCGCTGCATCGATATCACCACGCGCCAAGCCGCGCTGCCCGAGCTCCTCACGGATTCGGGCAGGGCCATAACCAGAATTGGATCGATAACGAATGAAGCTTTCCAGATAGCGAGCTTCACTCAGCAGACCTTCTTCGCTCAGCCGATCAAGCTCATGCTCGATCAGCGTCTGCAAAGCCCCGCGCTGAAGTAACTTGCGGGTCAATTCCACGCGACCATGCTCACGTCGCGCAAGCAGGTCCATGGCTGCCCGCCGAATGGCGACGGGGGTGTCGAGTACGGCAGGCATGTTCAGCTAAGGTCGCGTGATCAATAGCCAGCTTCGGCTTCGGCCACGTCACCCGCATCGGCCTGTGCGGCCGCAGCCTTGGCAGCAGCGGCTACGGCACCGGCATTGAGCAGCTTGTCGCGGATCTGCTTCTCGATCTCGCTACCGATAGCGGGATTCTCGTGCAGGTACTTGGCAGCATTCGCCTTGCCCTGACCAATCTTGTTGCCTTGGTAGCTGTACCAGGCACCCGACTTCTCGACCAAGCCCTGAGAGACGCCCAAGTCGATGATCTCACCGTTACGGTAGATACCTTTGCCGTACAGAATCTGGAATTCTGCTTGACGGAACGGTGGCGCCACCTTGTTCTTGACGATCTTGACGCGGGTTTCGCTACCCACCACCTCGTCGCCTTCCTTGACTGCACCGGTGCGACGGATATCCAGGCGAACCGACGCATAGAACTTCAGTGCGTTACCGCCAGTGGTGGTTTCTGGGCTACCGAACATCACGCCGATCTTCATACGGATCTGGTTGATGAAGATGACCAGGCAGTTGGCGTTCTTGATGTTACCGGTGATCTTGCGCAATGCCTGGGACATCAGGCGAGCCTGCAGGCCCACATGCATGTCACCCATTTCGCCTTCGATTTCAGCCTTGGGTACCAGGGCAGCCACGGAGTCGACAATGATGACGTCGACGGCGTTGGACCGTACCAGCATGTCGGTGATTTCCAGCGCCTGCTCACCCGTGTCGGGCTGCGAAACCAGCAGGTCGTCTACGTTGACGCCCAGCTTGCCGGCGTACTCGGGGTCAAGAGCGTGCTCGGCATCGACGAACGCACAGGTGGCGCCACTTTTCTGGGCTTCGGCGATGACCGAGAGCGTAAGCGTGGTTTTACCCGACGATTCCGGGCCGTAGATTTCGACGATACGGCCTTTCGGCAGACCGCCAATACCCAGCGCGATGTCCAGCCCCAGGGAGCCGGTGGAAATGGAAGGGATGGCCTGGCGCTCATGGTCGCCCATGCGCATGACGGCGCCCTTACCGAATTGACGTTCGATTTGACCCAGGGCCGCAGCCAAGGCGCGCTTCTTGTTGTCGTCCATTGAAATCCTCACGTGTTCGACTTGGCCCTGATGGCCGGATAACTGTATAAGTAGCCAGTATTATTCCACAGGCGAGCGCCCGAGCAAACCCCCGATTTCGATTTAACCGGTGCCAAGCTGTAACAAGCCTTCTAAGGCGGCGACGACGGTTTGGTGCCGCACGCCCTCGCGGTCGCCTTCGAACTGACGACGCACGCTGACGACCCGCTGCCCATCGCCCCAAGCTAGCCACACGGTACCTACGGGCTTGTCAGCCGAACCGCCGCCAGGGCCGGCCACCCCGCTGACTGCTACGGCGAAGCGGGCGCCGCTGGCCTGCTGCGCGCCCGCGACCATGGCCTCGACCACCTCCTGGCTTACCGCGCCCACGTGCTTGAACAGCGCCTCGGGCACCCCGAGCTGACGCGTTTTCTGCCGGTTGGAGTAAGTCACGTAGCCGGCTTCGAACCAGGCCGAGCTGCCGGCGATCCGGGTAATGGCCTCGGCAATGCCGCCGCCGGTACAGGATTCGGCAGTGCTCACCTGTGCCCCCAGGCGCTGCAGGTGGTCACCCAGGCGAGCGGCGAGTGTGGTAATCGGGTCCATGCGAAAGCTCCTTGAAGACTGACCACTACCCTATCACCCCAATAGAGAGGCTGGCCGGGCAAACGTTCAGGTTTTCCAAGCTCCTGCCGCAGCGCCCAGGGTGGACATGCGCGGCGTTCGGCGCCTGCACCGCACCGAAAAAGCCTGTACCATTGCCGGTTTACCCTCGCCAACCAGATCACCCGCTGTAGGCCGACCATGTCCGATCTCTCCGCACATACCCCAATGATGCAGCAGTACTGGAAGCTGAAAAACCAGCATCCTGACCAGCTGATGTTCTATCGCATGGGCGACTTCTACGAGATCTTCTATGAAGATGCGAAAAAGGCCGCCAGCCTGCTGGACATCACCCTGACCGCGCGCGGTCAGTCCGCCGGCCAGTCCATCCCCATGTGCGGGGTGCCGTTTCACTCCCTCGAGGGTTATCTGGCCAAGCTGGTCAAGCTGGGCGAATCGGTGGTCATCTGCGAGCAGATCGGCGACCCGGCCACCAGCAAGGGGCCGGTCGAGCGCCAAGTGGTGCGCATCATCACGCCAGGGACCGTCAGCGACGAGGCATTGCTCGATGAGCGCCGCGACAACCTGATCGCAGCGCTGCTGGGCGACGAGCGTCTGTTTGGCCTGGCCGTGCTTGACATCACCAGCGGTCACTTTGGCGTGCAGGAGATCAAAGGCTGGGAAACCCTGCTGGCTGAACTGGACCGCCTCAACCCGGTCGAGCTGCTCATCCCGGATGACTGGCCACGCGACCTGCCTGCCGAGAAACGCCCCGGCGCGCGTCGCCGAGCGCCTTGGGACTTTGACCGCGACTCGGCGCGCAAGGCGCTCTGCCAACAATTTGCCACCAAGGACCTCAAGGGCTTTGGCTGTGACAAGCTGACCCTGGCCATCGGCGCCGCCGGCTGCCTGCTGGCCTATGCCAAGGAAACCCAGCGCACGGCGTTGCCGCACCTGCGCAGCCTGCGTCACGAACGCCTGGACGACACGGTCATTCTCGACGGTGCCAGCCGCCGCAACCTGGAGCTGGACGTCAACCTGGCAGGCGGGCGCGACAATACCCTGCAATCAGTCGTCGATCGTTGCCAGACCGCCATGGCCAGCCGCCTGTTGAGCCGCTGGCTGAACCGCCCGCTGCGCGACCTCAAGGTCATACAGGCCCGCCAAGATTCGATCCGCTGCCTGCTCGACAGCTACCGGTTCGAAAAGCTGCAGCCCCAGCTCAAGGAAATCGGCGACATCGAGCGCATCCTGGCCCGTATCGGTCTGCGCAATGCCCGCCCACGCGACCTGGCGCGCCTGCGTGACGCACTGGGTGCCCTGCCCGAGCTGCAGAATGCCATGACCGAGCTTGAGGCACCGCACCTGGCACGCCTGGCCGCGATCACCGGCACCTACCCGGAGCTGGCCAGCCTGCTGGAGCGTGCGGTGGTCGACAACCCGCCAGCCGTAATCCGTGACGGTGGCGTGCTCAAGGCCGGCTATGACAACGAGCTCGACGAGCTGCTGGCCATCAGCGAGAACGCCGGCCAGTTCCTGATCGACCTCGAGGCACGTGAGAAGGCACGCACCGGCCTTGCCAACCTCAAGGTCGGCTACAACCGTGTGCATGGCTATTTCATCGAGCTGCCTTCCAAGCAGGCCGAACAGGCACCGGTCGACTATATCCGCCGGCAGACCCTCAAGGGCGCCGAGCGCTTCATCACCCCGGAACTCAAGGCGTTCGAGGACAAGGCGCTGTCGGCCAAGAGCCGCGCCCTGGCCCGGGAAAAGATGCTCTACGACGCGCTGCTCGAGACCCTGATCAGCCACTTGGCGCCACTGCAGGACAGTGCCGCCGCCCTGGCTGAACTGGACGTACTCAGCAACCTGGCAGAGCGGGCCCTGAACTTGGACCTGAACTGCCCACGCTTCGTCGACGAACCGTGCCTGCGCATCGAGCAGGGGCGTCACCCTGTGGTCGAGCAGGTGCTCACCACGCCGTTCGTGGCCAACGACCTGGGCCTGGACGACAGCACCCGGATGTTGATCATCACCGGGCCGAACATGGGTGGTAAGTCCACGTACATGCGCCAGACCGCACTGATCGTGCTAATGGCGCATATCGGCAGCTTCGTGCCAGCGGCGCGCTGCGAGCTGTCGGTGGTCGACCGCATCTTCACCCGCATTGGCTCCAGCGACGACCTGGCAGGGGGGCGCTCCACCTTCATGGTGGAAATGAGCGAAACCGCCAATATCCTGCACAACGCAACCGACCGCAGCCTGGTGCTGATGGACGAAGTAGGCCGCGGCACCAGCACCTTCGATGGCCTGTCGTTGGCCTGGGCAGCAGCCGAACGCCTGGCGCGCCTGCGGGCCTACACCTTGTTCGCCACCCACTACTTCGAACTGACCGTGTTGCCCGACAGCGAGCCGCTGGTGGCCAACGTGCACCTCAATGCAACGGAGCACAACGACCGCATCGTATTCCTGCACCACGTGCTGCCAGGGCCTGCGAGCCAGAGCTATGGCCTGGCGGTCGCGCAACTGGCAGGTGTACCGGCGGTGGTCATCCAGCGCGCTCGGGAGCACCTGTCGCGCCTGGAAACCACCAGCCTGCCACACGACTCGACCCAGGTCCCGAAAGCGCAGGATGCACCGCAAGTGCCGCACCAGAGCGACTTGTTCGCCAGCCTGCCCCACCCGGCGATCGAGAAGCTGGGCAAGCTGCAGCTCGATGACATGACACCGCGCCAAGCTATCGAAATGCTATATCAACTAAAGAACCTGTTATAACGGCAGCCATGACAAGCTGGTAGAATCCGCCGCGGTTTGCTGGTACTGCACGGTTATTAGCCTGGCCTGCAGCCAAAACCCGCAAACCGCGCGGCCCGAGAGGAAGGGCCGCCGCCGTCGCCTGAGGAGAGAACTAGAAATGACCTTCGTCGTCACCGACAACTGCATCAAATGCAAATACACCGACTGCGTGGAAGTCTGTCCGGTGGACTGCTTCTACGAAGGCCCGAACTTCCTGGTCATCCACCCGGATGAGTGCATCGACTGTGCACTGTGCGAACCAGAGTGCCCGGCACAAGCCATTTTCTCGGAAGACGAAGTGCCATCGGGCATGGAGAACTTCATCGAGTTGAACGCCGAACTGGCTGAGATCTGGCCCAACATCACCGAGCGCAAGGATGCACTTCCTGATGCTGAGGAGTGGGACGGCAAGCCAGGCAAGATTGCCGACTTGCAGCGCTAACGTCGCGTGAACAAACGAAAAGGCCCGCAAGGGCCTTTTTGCTGTAGCGCGAAAGACCAGTGATGCAGATGTGACCGCCGCCACGCTGGCTTCTGATACAGCCGTTCCCAAGCGCTGTGCAGTATGCGCTTGGATCAAAGGCCTCAGAACCCAAAAAAAGGCAAAAAAAAGGGGCGGTTCGACCCGCCCACATTTTTTCCGTAGTCCCTGCTTGTCCTGTACATCGTCCTGA